>NZ_JASJVI010000001.1:0-209194 GCF_035019865.1 Cryobacterium sp. 10I5 | reverse complement strand
CTCGGCGAGGGTGAGCTGCTGGCCGGGGAAGATCGTCGTCGACGGGCTGAGACCGTTGCGTGCGAGGACGGCCGCCGTGGAGAGCCCGAACCGGCCCGCGATCCCGCTGACGGTATCGCCGGCGACGACCGTGTAGTGGCTGGGGGCGGCTTCGGCCTGGACGAGGTGCGCCGGGGTGGTGGTAGCTGGGGACGCCGGCAACTGGGCGGGGCTCTTGAGCGGCTTCCGGCTCAGGGCCGCGGCTTCGGCAGGCGACGCGAGGTTGAGGCTGATGGCGACAGAGCACACCACGGCGAGCGGCACGGCCGCGAAGAGGCCGAACGCACGGGAACGGACTCCGGTGGGCCGGGGGTGCCTGACGGGGGAGAGCTCGCTACCGTTCGGCGGTCGAACCGTTTTGCGGGACTGCGCTGACATGACGCTCCATTCAGATTGGTCTGACACTCAGATTTGGTCTGACACTCAGATGCTGTCGAGCCGAAAACTGCCGTTCGAGCTTGAGACTCGCTACAACCTTCACCGTGTCCACGAGCGTTAACTTGTCCACGACCTTCAACGCTGGCATACATGACTGCCGGAGTCAATCGGCATGACCCCCGTCCGGGCCGTCCCGCAGCCGCACCGGGGCATTAGGAGTTTGTCGTGGCCCGGGAATCATGGGAGGCTTGAAGGGTGACCGACTCGTTTTCAGATCAACCCTGGCTGACCATTCCCGACCTCGTCTCCCTGCTCGGGACCAGTCAGAGCCGGGTTCGCCAGCTCATCGATGACAAGCAGCTCCTCGCGATCCGCCGCAACGGCGTGATCTCGGTGCCGACAGCATTCATCAAGGACGGTTCCCCGCTTCCTGAACTCCGCGGCACCCTGATCGTGCTCGCCGATGACGGCTTCACCGACGAGCAGGCCATGCAGTGGCTGCTCGAGGTCGACGACAGCCTCGGCGTCCCGCCGATCCAGGCGCTCCTCGCCGGCCGCAAGGCCGAGGTCCGCCGCGTCGCTCAGGCGCTCGCCTGACCCTCAGCTCCTCTCCTTCTCAGAAGGACCGGCGCGTCACCCTCTCGGCGAGGCTTTCGAGCTGGACCCGCACCCCGGCGGCGATCGGAGAGGCATCGAGCGCGACGCGCGCATCCGCCACCTGATCCGTGATGAGCGTCTCGACGCTTTCGACGGCACCGCTGGCCCGGATGAGTTCCTGAAGTGACAGGATCTGGGCGGCATCGAGTCCCGGATCTCCGAGGAGTCCGTCGAGGTACTCCCGCGCCGCCGGTTCGAGCGCGTGCCTGGCGAGGGCGATGAGCACGGTGCGCTTGCCCTCCCGCAGGTCATCGCCGCTCGGTTTCCCGGTCACGGCCGCGTCGCCGAACACTCCGAGCAGGTCGTCCCGGAGCTGGTATGCGATGCCGAGGGGAAGCCCGAAGGCGCGAAGCGCATCGAGGTGGGCCGCGTCCGCGCCCGCGAGCGCCGCGCCGATGACGAGCGGAGCCTGGACGCTGTATTTCGCGGACTTGAAGACGATGACCCGCATGGCGCGTTCGAGCAGTTCCTCTTCCGGCTGCACGAGCCAGGCCCGTTCCTCGAGGATGTCGAGGTACTGACCGGCAGTCACCTCCGTGCGCATCTGGTTGAACTCGTGGCGCCCCAGCCTGGCGGCGACGGGATCGGCTGACGCCTGGAGCCCCTCGTCGAGGAGCTCGTCGCTCCACCCGAGGAGCATGTCCCCGAGCAGGATGGCGGAGGCCCGGCCGAACTCGATGGGGGCGCCGGCCCAGCCGCCCGAGGCATGCAGGGTTTCGAAGAGTTTGTGGGCGGATGCCGAGCCCCTGCGGGTGTCCGAATTGTCGATGATGTCGTCATGGACGAGGGCGGCGGCATGGAAAATCTCCAGGGCGGCGGCCGCCGCGATGACCGGTTCGGAATCGAGCTCGCCCGAACCGGGGACGCTCTGCCAGCCGTGATGACAGAACTGCGCCCGGAAGCGCTTACCACCGCTGAGAAACTGCCGTGAGAAGTTCACCAGCGCGCTAAGATCCGGGCTGACAGTAGTCACAATTAGTTGACGGGTTTTCAGGAATTCGTCGATGCGCGTTTGAACCAGATCGACCAGTTGATTGCTTTCAGCCACCCGCCTAGCCTAGCTATCGCGGCGGGGCTAGAATTGGGATTCACCGGTGATCCTACAGAGGAGGAATGAGATGCCGCTTTCGGAACAAGAGCAGCGACTCCTTGAAGAAATGGAGCGCGGGCTCTACCACAACGACTCCGACTTCGTCGCGACCGTTGGCGGTTCATCGCTTCGCCCGAACTACCGCTCGATCGCCCTCGGCGTCCTCGCGGTGGTCGCCGGTATCGGAGGACTGATCGCGGGAGTTGCAGTGCAGCAGCTCTGGATCGGGATCCTCGGCTTCGTCGTCATGTTCGCAGGAGTATTGCTCGCCACGTCACCCGGCAAGGCGGCCCGCAGGCTGTCCTCCTCCGGCTTCTCGTCTTCGGGGAAGTCATCGTCCGGAACGAACGGTTCCCGTCCTTCGGGTTCAGGCAAGTCCGGGCGCGGGTTCATGGATCGTCTCAACGACCGCTGGGATCGCCGCCAGGACGGCAACTAGCCTTCCTGCTCCATCCTCCACAGCACGACCGATAACTCAACAAAAGTAGGGCCGATCACAGATCGGCCCTTTTTTTGTGCCCAAAATCGACCTCGCCACCCGATAGGCCTGCAGTTTTCCTCCACCTGTAGCTTCACCGTTTCATCTGGTATTTTTCTAAGAAAACACAGGTTGATCGTGGCATTTCCCGTTTTCGTGGCTCAAAGTGGAGTAAAGTGGAGTAACACCTGAACTTGGCCGGAAGAGAAGGGGTGATGAATGTTCCTCGGGACCTATGCCCCCAAGCTCGACGACAAGGGACGCGTCATCCTTCCCGCGAAGTTCCGTGAGCAACTCTCCACCGGCATCGTGATGACCCGCGGCCAGGAACACTGCCTCTACGTCTTCACGACGCGCGCGTTCGAGGAACTGCACGAAAAGATCAAGCAGGCCCCGATCACGAGCAAGCAGGGCCGTGACTTCCTCCGGGTGTTCACCTCCGGAGCCAGTGCGGAAACTCCCGACAGCCAGAACCGCGTCACGATCCCCGCCAACCTCCGCAGTTATGCCGGCCTCGACCGAGAACTCACAGTGATCGGCGCGGGCGACCGTGTCGAGATCTGGGACACCGAGGCCTGGGACCTGTACCTCGCCGAGCAGGAAACCTCGTTCGCCAACACCACGGAGGAGGTGATTCCGGGACTCTTCTAGAACCTGGCGCCTGACTCCCAGCCGTACGCCCTGACACACTTCCCCGGTGCCAGGACTGCCGGATGGGGATCAGGATCCAGGAACTACTCCCCGGGACCATGAACATCGACGAAATCCATACCCCCGTAATGCTCGAACGCTGTGTCGAGCTCCTCGCTCCGGCTCTCGACCAGCCCGGCGCCGTACTTGTCGACGCGACCCTCGGCATGGCCGGCCACTCCGAGGCCTTCCTCACTCGCTTCCCAGGGCTCACCCTCGTCGGCCTCGACCGCGACCTCGAGGCGCTTTCGATCGCCGAGGAACGCCTCAAACCGTTCCGCGACCGGATCCACCTCGTGCACACCGTCTACGACGGCATTCAGGACGCCCTCGACACCCTCGGCATCGAAGAGGTCCAGGGCGTGTTCTTCGACCTCGGCGTCTCTTCGCTCCAGCTCGACCGGGTCGAACGCGGCTTCTCCTATTCCAAGGACGCCCCGCTCGACATGCGGATGGACAACACGAGCGACCTGACGGCGGAAAAGATCCTGGCAACCTACAGCGAGTCCGAGCTGCGCCGTATCTTCCACGAGTACGGCGAAGAGAAGCTGGCGGCTCGCTACGCCAAGGCGATCGTCGAGGCGAGGGCGACCGCGCCGCTCCTCCGCTCCGCTGAGCTCGTCGCGATCCTCACCAAGGTCACCCCCGTCGTCGTCCAGCGCACGGGCCACCCGGCGAAGCGGGTCTTCCAGGCCCTGCGCATCGAGGTCAACCAGGAACTCTCCGTGCTGGAGCGGGCGATCCCCGCCGCGCTCGACGCCGTCGCCGTGCACGGCCGGATCGTCGTGGAGGCGTACCAGTCGCTCGAGGACCGGATCGTCAAAAAGGCGCTCGCCCGGGTATCCACCTCGAGCGCCCCCGCCGGCCTGCCCATCGAGCTGCCGGAACACAAGCCACTGTTCACACAGTTGATCCGGGGCGCCGAACTCGCCTCGGAAGAAGAAAAGGCGAGAAACCCCCGTGCGACGTCGGTCAGACTTCGCGCCGCCGAGCGACTGAGGAGAGCCGGATGAGCGACAATCTCGCACGCGTGCTGCGACCGAACTGGGAGAGTGCCCCCCGGCACGACACCCCCGACCAGAAGCCGCTGGACGCTCCAGCGGGCCAGCCGGGCTCGCGGCTTCGCCACATCGAGATCGTCGCGACGCGCAGCCAGCGCAGGGCCAGGCCCAAGATCGCCTTCGCCCTGTCCGCCGTCGCCGGCGTCGCGGTGATCATCGTCGCCCAGCTCCTGCTGAGCGTCGGGATCTCCCAGGGCGCATACGAGGTGTCCCGCCTGCAGGCCAGCCAGACGGAACTCACCCGTACGGCCGAAAGCGTGACGGAAGACCTCGTCAGGGTCTCGTCCCCGCAGAGTCTCGCGGCCAATGCCGAGGCCATCGGCATGATCAGCAATTCCAACCCCGTCTACCTGCGCCTCTCCGATTCCGCCGTCCTCGGCGCCCCGAGTTCCGCGACTGGCAGTCAGGCCGGTGCGGCGAGTCTCGTGCCGAACGCGCTGCTCACCGGCGTACCTTTGGTGACACAGCCTGCCCAGTCCACCGGGCAGGGCGCGAGTGTCTCCGGCGCCGCGACGACCCCAGCCACCGAGACGAACCCAGCAGCCCCGACCGCCGCCGTGCCAGCCCCTGGCACCGGACTCCCGACTCCCACGACTCGCTAGCCCGCACTCCCGCCAGAGCCGGGGTGCCACAACCGCGGCCCCGTCCGCAGTAAGGAACTGAAACTGTGGGTGTCAGTGCCAGGTCGACGCGCAGCGGCAAGCGCCGCATCGCGATCACGGTCGTTCTCCTTTTCGCGATCGTCGCGCTCTTCGTGGTCCGGCTGGTCGACATCCAGGTCGTCCGCGCCGACACCCTCAGCGCAGACTCACTGGGCAACCGATCGGTCGAGCAACCCGTCTACGGCTCCCGTGGCGACATCGTCGACGCCAACGGCGTCGTGCTCGCCGGAACGGTGATGCGCTACAACATCACGCTCTCGCCGCGCAACGCCGTCGAGTTCACCCGCACCACGGCCGCGGGGGACCAGACCGTCACCGTCGCCCAGGCCGCAGCGGAAGTCGGCGCCATCACCGGTCAGACCGGAGACGCGATCCTCGCGATCATCTCCTCGTCGCTCGCCGCCGACCCAGCCTCTGACTACGCCATCGTGACCAAGGCGGTGGATGTCTCGGTGTTCCGGGCCGTGGACGCGCTCGAGATCCCGTGGATCTACTTCGAAAAGAAGCCGGGCCGGGTGTACCCGGACGGCGCGGTCGCCGGCAACCTCGTCGGATTCGTGTCGTCCGAGGGTGAAGCCCAGGCCGGCCTCGAACTCGGCCAGGATTCCTGCCTCGCGAGTACCAACGGCACAGAGACCTACGAAAAGGGCGCGGACGGCGTCCGGCTGCCGCAGAGCACTGTCACGGAGAAGGCCGCCGTCGACGGCGGAGACGTCGTGACGACGATCGACTCCGACCTGGAGTGGTTCGTCCAGCAGGCACTGGCCAAGCAGGCCCAGGCCACCGGCGCGGCGTGGGGCACGGTCGTGGTGCAGGAGGTCAAGACCGGGAAACTCGTCGCGGTCGCCGACTATCCCAGCGTCGACCCCAACAACGTCAACGGAACCGCCAACCCCGATGACCGTGGCTCGCGCGCCTTCACTGCCTCCTTCGAACCGGGGTCGACCTTCAAGGCCCTCACCGCGGCATCCGTGCTCGACGCCGGCAAGGCGACGGTCGGCACCAAGATCACCGCCCCGTACCGGTACCTGCCGGGCAACGGCGCGAACATCAACGACAGTTCCGGCCACGCCGACCTGCACCTCACCCTCACCGGCGTGCTGATCGAATCCTCGAACACCGGCATGTCCAAGTTCGGCGAACTGCTGACCGACCAGCAGCGCTATGACTACATGACCAAGTTCGGCCTCGGCACCGCGACCGAGGCGGGGTTCCCCGCCGAAGACTCCGGAATCCTGCATCCCTACGACGAATGGGACCCCCAGACCAAGTACGCCACGATGTTCGGCCAGGGCCTGACCACGACGGCGCTCCAGATCGCGAGCATCTACCAGACCATCGCCAACAAGGGCGTCCGGTTGCCGGTCCAGCTCGTCGCCGGCTGCCGCCAGGCGGACGGCACCATGACGAACGTGCCGGCGGCCACCGGAACCCAGGTGGTGTCGGCCTCCGCCGCCAACGACACGTCGGAGATGCTCGAGATGGTCTACCAGAAGGCCTGGCTCTCCAAGGTCTGGAACATTCCCGGCTACCGGGTCGCCTCGAAGACCGGTACGGCACAGATGCCGGACGGCCACGGCGGATACACCAAGGGGTACCTCGTGTCGGTCTCCGGCTTCGCGCCGGCGGACGACCCCGAGTACGTCGTTTCGGTCAGTCTCGCCGATCCTGTTAAACTGAATTCGTCTGCAGCGCCCGCTCCGATCTTCCAAGAGGTCATGAGCCAGGTGCTGAAGAAGTACCGGGCAGTTCCATCGGGCGCTCCAGCGCCTGCCCTTCCCGGTACCTGGTAAGAAAGCGAGCCCCGTGACCGAGTTGGCACCATCGGCTCTCCGTCCTCAGCACCCGGTACCGCGGTCGTTGTCGGGCATGGTTGATGAATTCGAACTTTTCCTGCGCGGCGACATCGAGGGTCTCGAAGTCTCCGGCGTGAGCATCTCCTCCCGTTCCGTTCAGCCGGGCGACCTCTACGTCGGCGTACCCGGGCGCGCGTTCCACGGCGCGAGCTTCGCCGCGGACGCCAGGGAGGCCGGAGCGGTCG
Organism: Cryobacterium sp. 10I5; assembly: GCF_035019865.1. Lineage (NCBI taxonomy): Bacteria > Bacillati > Actinomycetota > Actinomycetes > Micrococcales > Microbacteriaceae > Cryobacterium > Cryobacterium sp. 10I5. The sequence continues at coordinate 202,098 of NZ_JASJVI010000001.1, read as the reverse complement.
CCATCCTGACCGATGAGGCCGGCGCACTCCTCGCTGCCGGAAGCGGCCTTCCGGTTCTCGTCACCCCCGACGCCCGCGCCGCCCTCGGAGCGGTCGCCGCCTGGATCTACCGGACCGACGAGAACCCGGCGACCCTCTTCGCCGTGACCGGGACGAACGGCAAGACGAGCGTCGTCTACCTCCTCGTCGCCATCCTGAACCAGCTCGGTGTCGTCACGGGCCTCACGTCGACGGCAGAGCGCCGCATCGGCGACCTCGCCGTGGTGAGCTCGCTCACCACGCCGGAGGCCACCGAACTGCACGCCCTCCTCGCCAGGATGCGCGAAGCCGAGGTACGCGCCGTCGCGATCGAGGTCTCCGCGCAGGCGCTCAGCAGGCACCGTGTCGACGGCCTCGTCTTCGACGTCGCCGGATTCACCAACCTCAGCCACGATCACCTCGACGACTACGCCAGCCTCGACGAGTACTTCCAGGCCAAGCTCGAACTCTTCCAACCGGACCGGTCCCGACGCGGCGTCATCACCGTCGACTCCGAATGGGGCCAGCGTATCGTCGCGGAGTGCCGCATCCCGGTCACGACCCTCAGCATCCACCCGGAGGTCGACGCCGACTGGCACCTCTCGATCGTCTCGGAGGACGCCCTCTCCACCGAGTTCCTGCTCGAGGGGCCGGAAGGCCGCAGGCTGCAGACCCGCGTCCCGTTGATCGGCTGGTTCATGGCCGCGAATGCGGCACTGGCCATCCTGATGCTCGTCGAGTCCGGCTACGACCTCGAGGCCATCAATCACACCCTCGACCGCGACGGCGGCATCGACGTCTACATCCCGGGGCGCACCGAGCGCATCTCCGGCGACCGCGGACCGCTCGTCTACATTGACTACGGGCACAGCCCGGATGCCTTCCTCAACACCCTCGCGGCAATCCGCAGGTTCACGCCCGGCCGGCTCTTCATGGTCTTCGGCGCGGACGGCGACCGCGATACCACGAAGCGCGCGGCCATGGGCGCCATCGCGGCCCGCGGCGCGGACGTCGTCGTCATCACCGACTTCCACCCCCGCTACGAGGACCCGGCCTCGATCAGGGCCGCGCTCATCGCCGGCGCCCGCGAGGCCGTCCCCGACGTCGAGCTGTACGAGGTCGCAGACCCGCACGCCGCGTTCCGCACCGCACTCGGCCTCGCCGTCGAGGGCGACTCGATCCTCTATGCCGGCCCAGGCCACGAGAACTACCACGAAGTGAACGGCGTCAAGATTCCATACTCGGCCCGCGACGATTCCCGGCTCGCCCTGCGAGAAGCGGGGTGGCAGTGATGATCGCCCTCTCCCTCTCCGAGATCGCCGACGCCGTGAACGGCGTCCTGCACCTTGACGGAGCCGTGAACGCCGACGGAACGTCGGCAACGCCGGCGACCGTCGTCTCCGGGGCCGTCGACACCGACTCCCGGGAGATCCGGGCGGGTGGCATCTTCGTCGCCAAGCCGGGGGAGGCCACGGACGGTCACCTCTTCGCCCCCGCCGCGATCGAGAACGGCGCCGCACTCCTGATCGTGGAGCGCGCGCTCGACCTTCCCGTCGCCCAGATCATCGTTGGGGACGCCGTTGTCGCCCTCGGCGACCTGGCCACCGTTGTCGTCGACCGCGTACGCGCGGAGGGCCGGCTCAGGGTGATCGGCGTCACCGGGTCCAACGGCAAGACCACCACCAAGAACCTGCTCCGCGCGATCCTCGGACGGGTCGGCCCGACCGTCGCCGCCCGCGCCTCGTTCAACAACGAGGTGGGCGCACCGATCACGATGCTCGCCGTCGACTTCGACACCCGGTTCCTCGTCGCCGAAATGGGCGCGAGCGGCATCGGAGAGATCGCCAGGCTGATCCGGATGGTCCGTCCCGATGTGGGGGTCGTCCTCAAGGTCGGCCTCGCCCACGCCGGCGAATTCGGCGGCATCGAAGCGACTCTCGCCGCCAAGACCGAGATGGTCACCGACCTCCTCGAAACGGATGTCGCGGTGCTGAACGCCGACGACCCCCGCGTCGCCGGAATGCGGGCGCACACCCGCGCCAGGGTGGTCTGGTTCGGCCAGGACGCCACCGGCGCCTCGCGCGCACCGGACGGAACGGATTTCTCCGGCGTTCACGCGACCGGCATCGAGGTCTCGAGCAGCGGCACGACCTTCACCCTGCACCTCGCGGGCGGCGACACCCGGCCGGTGACCTTCCAGGTGCTCGGAGAGCACCACGTGATGAACGCCCTCGCCGCCGCGGCCACCGCGGAGGTGCTCGGGGTCGGAATCGACGACATCGTCGCGGCACTCGAGTCCGTCGTCACTGCAGAACGCTGGCGGATGCAGGTCCTCGGCGGGCGTGACGGGGTCACGATCATCAACGACGCGTACAACGCGAGCCCCGATTCGATGACGGCGGCCCTCAAGACCCTCGCCCAGATCAGGGAGCCGGGACAGCGCACCGTCGCCGTCCTCGGAGAAATGAGCGAACTCGGCGAATTCTCCGGCGACGAGCACGACCGCATCGGACTGCTCGCCGTTCGGTTGAACATCTCCCAGCTCATCGTGGTGGGACGCGCCGCCCGAAGGATGCACATCAGCACGATCAACGAGGGGTCCTGGGACGGCGAATCGCTCTTCGTCGAGAACCAGGACGACGCCTTCGCACTCCTCACGGCAACCGTCCGTCCCGGTGACACCGTGCTCGTGAAGTCGTCGAACTCGGCGGGCCTCCGGTTCCTCGGCGACCGTCTCGGGGAGTACTTCTCATGAGGGCACTGCTCATGTCCGGCGCGATGTCGCTCGTCTTCACGCTGTCCCTGACCCCGCTGTTCATCCGGCTCTTCCACAAGCTCGGCTGGGGCCAGTTCATCCGCGACGACGGGCCGAAGAGCCACCACGCCAAGCGCGGTACCGCGACCATGGGCGGCATCGTCATCATCCTCGGCACCCTGATCAGCTACTTCCTCGCGATGTGGCTCACGGGCACCCCGATCACGGCGTCTCCGTTGCTCGTGCTGTTCATGATGGTCGGGCTCGGGCTCGTCGGATTCCTCGACGACTTCATCAAGACCCGGAATCAGCGCAGCCTCGGCCTCGGCGGCTGGCAGAAGATCAGCGGACAGGTGCTCGTCGCCGGCATCTTCGCCGTGCTCGCACTGCAGTTCCCGAACAGGCACGGCCTCACCCCGGCATCCACCAAGATCTCGCTGCTGCGCGACCTGCCCCTCGACTTCATGAAGCTCGGGACCATCGTCGGGATCGCCCTCTTCATCATCTGGATCTGCTTCCTCGTCGCGGCGACGTCCAACGGCGTGAACGTGACGGACGGCCTCGACGGCCTCGCGACGGGGTCATCGATCCTCGCCATCGGGGCGTACATCGTGATCGGCTTCTGGCAGTCCAACCAGGCCAGGTACGGGGGAGCTGACATCGGCGACCTCTACCGTTCCTACAACGTGCGCGACCCGCTCGACCTCGCCATTGTCGCCGCGGCGATCGTCGGCGGCCTGATCGGTTTCCTCTGGTGGAACACCTCACCGGCCAAGATCTTCCTCGGCGACACCGGGTCCCTCGCCATCGGCGGGGCGCTGGCCGCACTCGCGATCCTCAGCCGCACCGAGCTCCTGCTCGTGCTCCTCGGAGGGCTCTTCGTGATCGAAGCCGGCTCCGTGATCGTGCAGAGGGCGTACTTCAAGGTCACCCGGGGCAAGCGGATCTTCCTGATGAGCCCCATCCACCACCACTTCGAGCTCAAGGGCTGGGCCGAGGTCACCGTCGTCGTGAGGTTCTGGATCGTCGGCGGACTCCTCGTCGCGGCGGGCGTCGGCTCGTTCTACCTCGAATGGCTGACCGCATGATGAGCACCGATCCTTACAACACTCACTCGGGGCACCGCCGGCTCGACGGGCTCGTCAGCTGGCACGCCGACTGGTCCGGGCTCCGGGTCGCCGTCCTCGGCCTCGGCGTCACGGGCTTCGCCGCAGCGGACACGCTCGCCGAACTCGGCGCCGACGTCCTCGTCGTCGCGGGCAACGCACCTGACGACCGGGCCAGGCTCCTCGGCGTGATCGGCGCCGGGCTCGTCCAGGCCGACCTCAGCGAGGTCCCGGCCGAACTCGCAGCGCACCGACCGGAACTGATCGTCGTGAGTCCGGGCTTCCACCCCGATCACCCCCTGCTGCTCTGGGCCGCCGCGTCCGGCATCCCGGTCTGGGGCGACATCGAACTGGCCTGGCGCCTGCGCGACAAGGTCGGAGCCCCGGCCGAGTGGATCCTCGTCACGGGAACCAACGGCAAGACCACGACCGTCCAGCTCACCGCCACGATCCTCGCGGCCGCCGGCCACAGGGTCGCCCCGTGCGGCAACATCGGCGTGCCCGTCCTCGACGCCGTCCGTGACCCGCTCGGCTGGGCCGTGCTCGTCGTCGAACTCTCCAGCTACCAGCTGCACCATCTGCCGCGCACCGGGCCAGGAGCCCTCGTGCCCTGGGCGAGCGTCTGCCTGAACATCGCGGACGACCACCTCGACTGGCACGGTTCCGCCGCCGCCTACCGCGAGGCCAAGGCGACCGTCTACGCCAACACCAAGATCGCGTGCGTCTACAACAAGGACGACGAGGCCACCCGCACGATGGTCGAGGACGCCGAAGTGCGCGAGGGCGCCCGCGCCATCGGCTTCGGCCTCAGTGTCCCCGGTCCGAGCGACCTCGGCGTCGTCGACGGAATCCTCTGCGACCGCGCATTCCTCGAGGATCGCTTCGACACCGCGATCGAACTGACCACCGTGCCGGAGCTCCGCGTCCGCGGCCTCGCCGCCGCCCACCTCGTGGCAGACATCCTCGCCGCGAGCGCCCTCGCGCGGTCCTTCGACGTCGACCCGCTGATCATCCACGACGTGCTCGAAACCTTCCAGCTCGACGAACACCGCATCGAGATCGTCGCCGATGCCGCGGGCGTCCGCTGGATCGACGACTCGAAGGCCACCAACCCGCACGCAGCGGATGCGTCGCTCGCTGCATTCGACTCCGTCGTCTGGCTCGTCGGCGGTCTGCTCAAGGGCGTCGACATCGACCACCTCGTCCAGACCCACGTGCCCCGGCTCCGTGGCGCCGTCATCATCGGCACGGATCGGGACGTATTGCGGGCGGCATTCCAGCGACACGCCCCCGGGTTGCCCGTATTCGAGATCGATGCCGCCGACACTGGAGAGGTGATGCCGAACGCCGTCGCTGCCGCGGCAGGAATCGCCGAGTCAGGTGACGTCGTGCTGCTCGCACCGGCGGCGGCATCGATGGACCAGTTCTCCGACTACGCAGCACGCGGCCGCCTCTTCGCGCAGGCCGTTCACGACTATCTGGGAGGTGAGGCGGATGGCGAGACTGCCCCAGGGCCGAACGCCTAGGACCGCAGCCCCCCACCAGCCGGCGCCCGAGGCGCACAACCCCGCCACCCGCATCCACCTCGGACGCGTGTTCAAAGCGGAATCGACGAGTTACTTCCTGTTGCTCGGCACGACCCTTTTCCTCGTCGCCTTCGGTCTCGTGATGGTGCTCTCGTCGTCGTCTGTCGACTCCTACCTCGAAAACGCCGGCTTCTTCGGCGTCGTGCTCCGCCAGGGCGGCTTCGCGGCCATCGGCGTCCCGCTGATGCTCGTCGTCAGCCGGATGCCGGTCAAGTTCTGGCGACGGGTGGCCTGGCCGACCCTGATCATCGCGTGCCTCCTGCAGTGCCTCGTCGTCTTCACCCCGCTCGGCATCACCGTCGCAGGGAACACGAACTGGCTGTCCCTCGGCGGCGTCCAGTTCCAGCCGTCCGAGGCGATCAAGCTCGCGCTCGTCATCTGGCTCGGCATGATCCTCTCCCAGAAGCAGGACCTGCTCGACGACTGGCGCCACGTCTACATTCCCGTGTTCGGCGTCGGCGGCGGATCGATCATGCTCGTACTGATCGGCGGCGACCTCGGAACCGTCATCATCATGGCCGGGATCCTCTTCGGTGCGCTCTTCTTCGCGGGTGTCCGGCTGCGGATGCTCGCGCTTCCGCTCCTGATCGGCTCCGTCGCCGGGGTGCTCGTCGCGATCTCGAGCGCGAACCGGATGACCCGCATCCTCTCCTTCCTCAACACCGGCTGCGATGACCACACCGGAACCATCTCCGCTGCGTGCTGGCAGCCGCTGCACGGCACCTGGGCCCTCGCCAACGGCGGGATCTTCGGGGTGGGGCTCGGCAATTCCAAGGCCAAGTGGTCGTGGCTGCCCGCAGCAGACAACGACTACATCTTCGCGATCATCGGCGAGGAGCTCGGCCTGATCGGCGCGATCGTCGTGCTCGCCATGTTCATCCTGCTCGCGTTCGCCTTCCTCCGGATCATGCGGTCGAGCACGAGCGTGCAGGCGCGCGTGTCGACGGCCGCCGTGATGGTCTGGGTCATCGGCCAGGCCCTCGTCAACATCGGCGTCGTCCTCGGCGTCTTCCCTGTCCTCGGCGTGCCCCTCCCGCTCGTCTCCGCGGGAGGCACAGCCCTGCTCTCGACCCTGATCGCGATCGGAATCGTGCTGTCCTTCGCCCGCGCACACCATGAACCGGCCGGACCCACCCCGGCGGGCACACAGCACCCGGCCGCACGGCCGGAACCGAGACGAGCATCCGAGTGACCACATACCTCCTGGCCGGCGGCGGCACCGCCGGCCACGTCAACCCCCTGCTCGCGGTCGCAGACGCCATCCGCGCCCGCGAACCCGAAGCAGAAATGATCGTCCTCGGCACCCGCGAGGGACTCGAGGCCCGCCTCGTGCCCGCCCGCGGCTACGAGCTGATCTTCGTACCGCGCCTCCCGTTCCCTCGCCGGCCGAACCGTGCGGCCGTGCTGTTCCTGCCGCGATTCAACCGCGCGGTCACCGACCTCGCCGCGGTGCTCCGCGCCAGGAAGGTCGACGTCGTCGTGGGCTTCGGCGGCTACGTGTCGACTCCCGCTTACCTCGCCGCCCGCCGGGCCGGCATCCCGATCGCCATCCACGAGGCGAACTTCCGTGCCGGCCTCGCGAACCGCCTCGGCGCGTGGCTGACCACACGGGTCGGCGTCGTCTTCCCCGGAACCCGCATCCGCCACGGCCGGGTCGTCGGAATGCCGCTGCGGCCGGAGGTTCAGAACCTCGACCGCGCAGGATCCCGGCCGGAGGCGCTGCGCTTCTTCGACCTCGACCCCGGCCGCCCGACCCTCCTCGTCACGGGCGGGTCGCTCGGAGCGCGCCGCCTCAACGGCACGATCGTACAGTCCGCACCGGCACTGGTGGCGGCCGGCTGGCAGGTCCTGCACATCACCGGACAGAAAGCCGAAGTGTCAGACCCCGGCATCCCGCACTACCGGATGATCGCATACTGCGACCGGATGGACCTCGCCCTGTCCATTGCCGACTTCGCTGTCTCCCGGGCCGGCGCGGGGACCGTCTGCGAGCTGAGCGCGCTCGGCATCCCGGCCGTCTACGTGCCGTACCCGGTCGGAAACGGCGAACAGCGTTTCAACGCGGCGTCCGTCGTCGCGGCCGGCGGAGGGATCCTCGTCGACGATGCGGCCTTCCTGCCGGCCTGGGTGACGGATGAGCTCGTTCCGCTCCTCTCCGACCGACCCCGGGTGCTGGCCATGGGGGAGCGCGCGGCATCCGTCGGCGTGCTCGACGGCGCCGAGCGGATGGCCGAGCTGGTCCGCGAGGCGCTGACGACGGCCCGGCCGCGACCCTGACCTATCCGGCACCCGGGCGAGCAGGCCGGGGCGTCAATCCGGCGATCCCCCGTCGCGGCGCGTAACGTAGAGGCCGCACCACCCGATTCCGACACTTTGATTCGACACCGAGAAGAGCGGCACCACGTGATCAAGCCCGACCTGAACCTCGTCATCCCCGCGGACCTGGGCACGGTTCATTTCGTCGGCATCGGCGGCTCCGGAATGAGCGGCATCGCCCGGCTGTTCCTCGCCGCAGGCCACACCGTCACCGGCTCCGACGTGCGCGAGTCCGACAACGTACTCGCCCTGCGCGCCCTCGGCGCCCGGATCGCGATCGGCCACGCGGCCGAGAACGTGGGCGACGCCGATTCCCTCGTCGTCACCGGCGCACTGTGGCAGGACAACCCCGAGTACGTCCTCGCTCTCGAGCGCGGCCTCCCCGTGCTCCACCGGGCCCAGGCCCTCGCCTGGCTCATCCAGAAGCACCGCCTCGTGTCCGTCGCCGGCGCCCACGGTAAAACAACCTCGACCGGGATGATCGTCACCGGCCTCCTCGGCCTCGGCACACACCCGAGCTTCGTCAACGGGGGCGTCATCGAATCGCTCGGCGTCTCCGCGGGTGCAGGCACCGACGACCTGTTCGTCGTCGAAGCCGACGAATCCGACGGCTCCTTCCTGCTGTACAACACGGCCATCGCTCTCGTGACGAACGTCGACCCCGACCACCTCGACCACTACGGGTCCCTCGAGGCCTTCGAAGCCGCCTTCGTGCAGTTCGCCCACGCCGCGACCGAACGCGTCCTGATCTCCTCAGACGACCCCGGCGCGGTGCGCGTCATCGCGAGCCTCACCGGCCAGACCGTCGTCACCTTCGGCGAGGCAGAGGACGCGACGTTCCGGGTGCACTCCGTCGTCACAGACGGTCCGGTGAGCTTCTCCGTCGCCTACGCGGGCCAGGACTACTCGGCGACCCTGCGGATCCCCGGCCGGCACAACGCGATCAACGCGGCGGGCGCCTTCGCCGTGCTCGTCGGACTCGGCTACGACCCCGCGGCGTCGCTCGCGGCCATCGCGACCTTCGGCGGCACCCAGCGCCGCTTCGAACTGCACGGCACCGTCGACGGCGTCAGCGTCTACGACGACTACGCCCACCACCCGACCGAGGTCGCGGCCGCACTCACCGCCGCACGGACCGTCGTCGGGACCGGGCGCATCATCGCCGTGCACCAGCCGCACCTGTACAGTCGCACCCGCCTGTTCGCGCAGGAGTTCGCGGACACCCTCGAGCGCACCGCTGACCAGACGGTCGTGCTGGGCGTCTACGGCGCCCGCGAGGATCCCGAACCCGGCGTGACCGGCGCCCTCGTCTCCGGAAAATTCCACGATGGGTCCAAGGTCGCCTATGTTCCCGACTGGCAGGAGGCCGCAGACTACGTGGCTCGCATCGCCCGACCGGGCGACTTCGTCGTGACCCTCGGCTGCGGCGACGTCTACCGGATCGTCCCCCAACTGCTCGAATCGCTCGGCAACCGCGTCCAGGCCCAGGGATAACCCCGGGGAATGAGGCGACCAGAGGGCTTCGACCGGCCGGAGCAGCCGCCGACCAGGGGCGGCACACCGCCCGGCGCTGCAGCCACCCCCGGCGGCCGGGGCACGAAGCGCTCGTCGCGGCGTCCAGCGGACTCCGCCCCTCCCTCCGCCGCCACCGCGCGCAGCCGTGGGACCACAGACGGCACCCGCACCGAACCGATCACACTCCCGAAACACGAGCCCGAACAGCCGCACCTCGCCTCGGTCTCTCCGCTGCATACGCCGGGGGCCCAACCGGCGGATCCGGTCACCGAACCGATCGCGACCGTTCCGGCGAAGACGCCGGGCGTTCGGGTGCCGAAGGCGCGCGCGTCCGACGCGGAACCGGTCATCGCCGGGCAGGCCGGTGAGCGCGCAGAACCCGCGCTGACCCCCGCTACGGCCAGGCGCAGGTTCCGCGCCGCCCGCCGCGCACGCAAGCGCTACGAACGCGAGGAAGTGCGCCGCTTCACGTGGCGCTCGCGCCGTCGCCGCACCGTCTGGTTCACCGTGCTCGGCACCGTGGCCGCCCTCGTCGGGTTCGTGCTCGTCGGCGCCTATTCCCCGCTGATGGCGCTCCGCACGGTCGAGGTCGTCGGCACCAGCCGCATCTCCGCCGACCAGGTCCAGGCTGCGCTCGGCGACCAGCTCGGCACCCCGCTGCCCCTGGTGGACTTCGCGCGGATTCGCGCCGACCTCGGAACCTTCCCCCTGATCCAGAGCTATGTGACGGAAAGCCGGCCGCCGGACACCCTCGTGGTCCGGATCGTGGAACGGACGCCCGTCGGCACAGTCGTCGTTCCCGGCGGGTTCAACCTTGTCGATGCGGCGGGCGTGGTGATCCAGGGCGGTACGGCGCGCGTGGTCGGCTATCCCGTGATCGACGCGAGGGCAGGCGTCGGCAGTGCCGGGTTCCAGGCCGCGACGGCCGTCATCGCTGCCGTCCCGGCTGCCGTGCGCCAGCAGCTCGACACGGTCACGGCGGCGACGACCGACGACGTGACGCTGGTCCTGACCGGCGGGGCGCGGGTGGTGTGGGGGAGCGCGGAACGGTCGGAATACAAGGCCGTGGTGCTCGCCGCACTCATCGTGAGCCATCCGGTCGGCACCGTCAAGGAATACGACGTCTCTTCTCCGGACAGCGCCGTCCTGCGCTGAGCCGTGGGTCATCCGTCGCCCGCGGACCAGTGTCGTCCCGCCCGCGAACCCGAGTCCTCCCGCGCCGCGCATGTGGGCAGGGTATTTTTCCCGCGTTGTTCGCGACACGCGGGCGCGCCTCCCCGGAGGGGGATGCGTGGCGCTTACCTTCGAAATCAGGAATTGCATACTCAGCATAACTTTAAACTTCGACCAGAGGTTTAGGGTTCCACCGGAGGCCGGACGTGTCAACAACAAACCAGAACTACCTCGCTGTCATCAAGGTTGTTGGAATCGGCGGCGGCGGCGTCAACGCTGTCAACCGCATGATCGAGCTCGGCCTCCGTGGCGTCGAGTTCATCGCCATCAACACCGATGCCCAGGCGCTGCTGATGAGCGACGCCGACGTCAAGCTTGACGTCGGTCGCGACCTCACCCGCGGCCTGGGCGCCGGCGCGGACCCCGAGGTGGGCCGTCGCGCCGCCGAGGACCACGCCGAAGAAATCGAAGAAGCCCTCGCGGGAGCAGACATGGTCTTTGTGACCGCCGGCGAAGGCGGCGGCACGGGCACCGGCGGCGCACCCGTCGTCGCCCGCATCGCGAAGTCCATCGGCGCGCTCACCATCGGCGTCGTGACCAAGCCGTTCGGCTTCGAGGGCAAGCGCCGCCAGGCGCAGGCCGAGGCGGGTGTCGCCTCCCTCAAGAACGAGGTCGACACGCTCATCGTCGTGCCGAACGACCGGCTGCTGGAAATCAGCGACCGCGGCATCAGCATGCTCGAGGCCTTCGCTACCGCCGACCAGGTCCTCCTCGCCGGCGTGCAGGGCATCACCGACCTGATCACGACGCCTGGACTGATCAACCTCGACTTCGCCGACGTGAAGTCGGTCATGCAGGGCGCGGGCTCCGCGCTCATGGGCATCGGCTCCTCACGCGGTGCAGACCGCGCCATCAAGGCGGCCGAACTGGCCGTCGCCTCGCCCCTGCTCGAGGCATCCATCGACGGCGCACACGGAGTGCTCCTCTCGATCCAGGGTGGCTCGAACCTCGGCATCTTCGAGATCAACGATGCGGCCCGCCTTGTCCAGGAGGCCGTGCACCCCGAAGCCAACATCATCTTCGGTGCCGTCATCGACGACACCCTCGGTGACGAGGTCCGGGTGACGGTCATCGCAGCCGGCTTCGACGGCGGCGAACCCGGCGTCAAGGCCGTCGAGGTTCGCCACGCGGACCTCGTGGCGGCCGGCGTCGCCGCCGGTGCCGTTTCTGCGACGGCCGATGCCGCAACCAGTGGCTCAGCCGGCGTCTTCGGCACGGACGAGCCGAGCGTTGCGACCTGGTCTGCCGGTGAAGCAGGGACGGCCGTCGCCGACCCTGCCTTCGAAGAAGACCCCGATGACCTGGACATCCCCGACTTCCTCAAGTAACCCATCGTGACCGAATCGCGTCCAGAGCCGTCCGGCATCGCCGGACGGCTCGACGTCGTGCGGGAACGGGTCGACGCGGCCGCCAGGAACGCCGGCAGGGACCCTGCCGACGTGACGACGATCGTCGTGACGAAGTTCCATCCCGTCACGCTGATCGAGGAACTCCTCCGGCTCGGCGTGCGCGACTTCGGCGAGAATCGCCACCAGGAGGCCCAAGGCAAGGCCATTGCGCTGGCCGGCCGGGATCTCACCTGGCATTTCGTCGGACAGGTCCAGGGTAAGAAGGCCAGGCAGGTGCGCTCGTACGCCAACGTGGTGCACTCCGTCGACCGGGAGTCCCTTGCGGCCGCTCTCGGCTCCGGCGACTCGTCGATCGACTGCTTCATCCAGGTGAACCTCACGGACGACCCCGCACGCGGAGGGGTCGATCCCTCCGGGCTCGACGCCCTCGTCGAGCACGTGCTCGAGACGCCGGGACTGCGCCTTCTGGGGCTCATGGCCGTCGCTCCGCTCGGAGCCGAACCCGCAGCGGAGTTCGCCAGGGTCCGGTCACTCGGTGAAGGCATCCGTGGGGTCGCACCAGAGGCGCGATTCCTGTCGATGGGCATGTCGCAGGACTATCCGGAAGCCATCCGCGAAGGGGCGACACACCTTCGAATTGGCACCGCAATCACCGGGAATCGCCCGATTCTCGGTTAATCTGAGTACGAAGAATCACCAACACGGAGGTCGAGATGTCCAACCCGCTCAAGAAAACCATGGTTTACCTGGGGCTGGCAGACGAAGAGCTGGAGTACGAGGCGCCCGTCGCCCCACCCGCGGCCGATCAGACTGCCGTCTCGAACTCCGCGCTGCCGAAGACCGCCGCGCCGCACCAGACCGGTCCGTCCGCGACACGCGTCGAGGGCTCTCACGGCACCAATGGCCGCGCCCCGGTGACCCCGCTGCGCAAGACCTCCACTCCCAAGAATGTGGCTGCCTCCGAAATGAATGAAATCCTCACCGTCCACCCGCGCCAGTACCGCGACGCCCAGCTGATCGCGGAGTCCTTCCGCGAGGGCATTCCCGTGATCATCAACCTCTCCCAGATGAGCGATGCGGACGCACGCAGGCTCATCGACTTCGCGAGCGGCCTCTCCCAGGGCCTTTACGGCAAGATCGAACGGGTCACCGCGAAGGTGTTCCTGCTGTCGCCGTCCCACATCGTCGTCTCGGGCGACAACGCCGCCGAGGAGTCCGACACGGAGTCGTCCTTCTTCGCGCAGTCATAGTCTCGGCCGTGTTCGTCGTCACACTGTTCGCCTCGATCCTCTATTACGCGCTCCTGCTGTATTTCTTCGTGATGTGGGGACGCTTCATCGTCGACCTCGTCCGCAGCGTCAACCGCTCCTGGCGACCGCAGGGAGCCACGCTCGTCGTCGTCGAATTCATCTACGTGGTCACAGACCCGCCGGTGAAGTTCTTCCGTCGCATCCTGCCGCCACTGCGCGTGGGCCCGATCGCCTTCGACTTCGGCTGGAGCCTGACCATGCTCTGCACCATCGTCGCTATGGGCATCGTCGGAGCCATCCGGTAGGTTCTCGCGTCCGTTCCGGAGTGCGGCATGTATTCTTGATCGAGGCGTCCCGGGTGCGCGTGTGCACCACGCACATTCCGGTAGCGTCAACTATTCGTTCGACAAAAAGTTCTCAACTGAGTTTTAAGGGTGGAAAGCCATGGCGCTAACTCCGGAAGATGTAGTCAACAAGCGGTTCCAGTCGACCAAGTTCCGTGAAGGATACGATCAGGACGAGGTGGATGACTTCCTCGACGAGGTCGTCGTCGAGCTTCGCCGCCTGACCGCCGAAAACGAGGAACTCCGCGCCGGTGTCAGCACCGAGGCCGGAAGCGCCCCCGTTGTCGCTCCCGTCGAAGACGTCAAGGCTCCCGAGGTCGTTCCCGCGCCCGTCGTCGTTCCCGCCGTTGTCGCCGCTGCGGCGCCGGTGCCCGAACCGATCGATGAGACCGCCGGCACCACGAACCTGCTGCAGCTGGCCCGCCGCCTGCACGAGGAACACGTCAAGGAAGGCGCCGAGAAGCGCGACGCCCTCATCGCGGAGGGCCACGCAACGGCGGCCCGCCTCGTTGCAGAGGCCGAAGCCAAGCAGCGCGCACAGAACACGATCCTGGACAAGGAACGCTCCGTCCTCGAGGACAAGATCGACGGGCTCCGCACCTTCGAGCGCGAATACCGCCAGAAGCTGAAGAGCTACATCGAGGGCCAGCTGCACGACCTCGATGCGGCCTCACCGGTCGGCGCCGAGAGCGCGCAGAAGCCTAGCTACCAGGGCTTTGGCTCCTAAGGTCCGAACGAAAGGGCGATCCAGCGCGCTCATCGTTCTGGGCCTCGCCGCGCTGGGCGTCTATGCGCTTGACCAGACGGCCAAGTTCCTTGTCGTCAGCTACCTGACCGAAGGAAGTACCGTCCGGGTTCTGGGGGATGTGCTGCAATGGCACTTCGTCCGGAACCCGGGCGCGGCGTTCAGCCTCGCCACCGGCATGACGTGGATCTTCACGATCATCGCCGCCGCTGTCGTGGTGTTCATCGTGATCTTCGCCGGGCGCATCCGTTCGTTGGCGTGGGCGCTCGTCTTCGGACTGCTCCTTGGCGGCGTGCTCGGAAACCTCACCGACCGTCTCTTCCGGGAGCCGTCCTTCGGACTGGGCCACGTCGTCGACTTCATCACGACCCCCTGGCTGATCCCCGCGATCTACAACGTCGCGGACGCGTCGATCGTCACGAGCATGGTGATCTTCATGATCCTTACCATCCGCGGCATCGGCCTCGACGGTCGCCGGTCCGTGCGCGAACCGGCCGAGCCCGCCGATGCCACCATCGCTGGCGCCGATTCGGCCGATGCGGCCGATCCCGGCCCCAGAACGGCACCGCCCGTGGCCGCAGACGGCACTCCCGCAACACCCACCCAGTTAGCACCCTGATTCCCCCATGGAAACCCGTTCCCTTCCCCTTCCGGACGGCCTCGCCGGCGTGCGCGTCGACGCCGGCATCGCCAAGCTCCTCGGCTTCTCCCGCAGCTTCGCTGCCGAGGTCGCCGAAGCCGGTGGTGTCGCCATCGACGGCGTCGTGGTCGGCAAGTCCGACCGGTTGCACGCAGGCAGCTGGCTCGAGGTGAACTGGCAGCCGAAGGACGCCCTTGAGATCGTGCCGATCGAGGTTCCCGACCTCACGATCGTCTACGACGACGAGAGCATCGTCGTCGTGAACAAGCCCTCCGGTGTCGCCGCTCACCCGAGCGTCGGCTGGACCGGCCCGACGGTCCTCGGCGCCCTTGCCGCAGGCGGCTACCGGATCGCGACGTCCGGCGCTTCGGAGCGTGCGGGCATCGTGCACCGCCTCGACGTGGGCACAAGCGGCCTCATGGTCGTCGCGAAGTCCGAGACGGCCTACGTCGCCCTCAAGAAGGCCTTCCACGACCGCGAGGTCGAAAAGATCTACCATGCCGTCGTGCAGGGCCACCCCGACCCGAGCGCGGGCACGATCGACGCGCCCATCGGCAGGCACCCGCGCTCAGACTGGAAATTCGCCGTCATCGCCGGCGGCAAGGACTCGGTCACGCACTACGAAACCCTCGAGGCCTTCCCCTCGGCGTCCCTGCTCGAAGTGCACCTGGAAACGGGACGCACCCACCAGATCCGGGTTCACATGGCCGCCCAGCGGCATCCGTGCGTCGGCGACGCCATGTACGGCGCAGACCCCTCGATCACGGCCAGGCTCGGCCTGACCCGGCAGTGGCTGATCGCCAAACAGCTTGCCTTCTTCCACCCGGAATCCCGGGAATGGGTCACCTTCTCCGCCGAGTACCCCGCGGACCTCGAGCATGCCCTGACCGTGCTCAGGGATGTCTAGGCTAGGACCACAACCCACCATCTACCGGAGCATCCGTGTCGAATACCACTAGCGCGAACGGATCGAACGATTCCTTCGTGCACCTGCACGTGCACAGCGAATACTCCATGCTCGACGGGGCCGCCCGCGTCAAGCCGCTGATCAAAGAGGCCGTCGAACAGGGCATGCCCGCGGTCGCCATCACGGACCACGGCAACATGTTCGGCGCGTTCGACTTCTGGAAGTCCGCGACGGACGCCGGCATCAAGCCCATCATCGGCACAGAGGCCTACATCACCCCCGGCACCGACCGGCGGGACAAGACCAGGGTCAAATGGGGCACGAGCGGCCAGAACCGTGACGACGTCGGCGGCAGCGGCGCATACACGCACATGACGTTGCTCGCCGAAAACACCGCGGGCATGCACAACCTGTTCCGGCTCTCGACGAAGGCCTCGCTCGAGGGGTACTACTTCAAGCCCCGGATGGACCGCGAGCTGCTGAGCGAGTTCTCGAACGGACTGATCGGCACGACCGGCTGCGTCGGCGGCGAGGTACAGACCCGTCTGCGCCTCGGCCAGTACGAGGAGGCGAAGAAGGCGGCGGGGGAGTTGCGCGACATCTTCGGCCCCGAGAACTATTTCTGCGAGATCATGGACCACGGCATCGACATCGAGCGCCGCACCATGAGCGAACTGCTCCGCCTCGCCAAGGAACTCAACCTCCCGCTCGTCGCCACGAACGACCTGCACTACACCCACGCCCACGACGCGACGGCGCACGCCGCCCTGCTCTGCGTGCAGTCGGCGTCGACGCTCGACGACCCCAACCGGTTCAAGTTCGACTCAGACGAGTTCTACCTCAAGACCGCTGCCCAGATGCGGCACCTCTTCCGCGACAACCCGGAGGCGTGCGACAACACACTGCTGATCGCCGAGCGGTGCGAGGTGAAGTTCGATACCCAGGCGAACTACATGCCCCGCTTCCCGACCCCGGAGGGCGAGAACGAGGAAAGCTGGTTCGTCAAGGAGACCGAGCTCGGTCTGGCCCGCCGGTACCCGAACGGCATTCCCGCCGAGGTGCGCACGCGGGCGGACTACGAGGTCGGCATCATCGCCCAGATGGGCTTCCCCGGTTACTTCCTCGTCGTCGCCGACTTCATCATGTGGTCCAAGACGAACGGCATCCGGGTCGGCCCGGGGCGTGGCTCGGGAGCCGGGTCGATGGTCGCGTACGCGATGGGCATCACTGACCTCGACCCGCTCGTGCACGGCCTGATCTTCGAGCGGTTCCTCAACCCGGACCGCGTCTCGATGCCTGACTTCGACGTCGACTTCGACGACCGGCGCCGCGGCGAGGTCATCCACTACGTGACCGAGAAGTACGGCTCCGAGCGCGTCGCCCAGATCGTCACCTATGGCACCATCAAGGCCAAGCAGGCGCTGAAAGACTCCAGCCGGGTGCTCGGCTTCCCGTTCGGGATGGGCGACAAGCTCACCAAGGCCATGCCTCAGCCGATCATGGGCAAGGACATGCCGCTCACCGGCATGTTCGACAAGGACCACCCGCGCTACCGCGAGGCCGTCGACTTCCGAGCGATCATCGAGACGGATGCCGAAGCCCGCACGGTCTTCGACACCGCCCTCGGCCTCGAGAACCTGAAACGCCAGTGGGGCGTGCACGCGGCCGGCGTGATCATGTCGTCCGACCCGCTGATCGACATCGTGCCCGTCATGAAGCGCGAGGCCGACGGCCAGATCGTCACCCAGTTCGACTACCCGGCCTGTGAGTCCCTCGGCCTGATCAAGATGGACTTCCTCGGGCTCCGCAACCTCACCATCATCGACGACGCCCTCGACAACATCGCCGTCAACCGCGGCCACCGGCCCGTGCTCGAGGACCTCGGCCTCGACGACCCGATCGCATACGAACTGCTCGCCCGCGGAGACACCCTCGGCGTCTTCCAGCTCGACGGCGGCCCGATGCGTGCGCTGCTCCGCCTGATGAAACCCGACAACTTCGAGGACATCTCCGCGGTCATCGCGCTCTACCGTCCGGGCCCCATGGGCGCGAACTCGCACACCAACTACGCGCTGCGGAAGACCGGGCAGCAGGAGATCGTCCCGATCCACCCCGAACTCGAGGAAGCTCTCAAGGACGTCATCGGCACGACATACGGCCTGATCGTCTACCAGGAACAGGTCATGTCGATCGCGCAGAAGCTCGCCGGCTTCTCGCTCGGCCAGGCCGACCTGCTGCGCCGGGCCATGGGAAAGAAGAAGAAGTCGGAGCTCGACAAGCAGTTCGCCGGGTTCTCCGCCGGAATGAAGACCAACGGGTACTCCATGGAGGCGGTGAAGACCGTCTGGGACATCCTCCTGCCGTTCTCCGACTACGCCTTCAACAAGGCGCACTCCGCGGCGTACGGCGTGGTCAGCTACTGGACCGCCTACCTCAAGGCGCACTACCCGGCCGAGTACATGGCGGCGCTGCTCACGAGCGTCGGCGACTCCCGCGACAAGCTCGCGCTCTACCTCAACGAGTGCCGCCGAATGGGCATCCAGGTGCTCCCGCCGGACGTCAACGAGTCGATCGGCTACTTCGCGGCCGTCGGTCCGGACATCCGCTTCGGTCTCGGCGCCGTGCGCAACGTGGGCTTCAACGTCGTCGACGCGATCCGCGCCTCCCGCGACGAGAAGGGCCGCTTCGAGTCCTTCCATGACTTCCTCCGCAAGGTGCCGATCCAGGTCGCGAACAAGCGGACGGTCGAATCGCTCGTCAAGGCCGGCGCGTTCGACTCCCTCGGGGCGACCCGCCGGGCCATGGTCGAGATCCACGAGGGTGCCGTCGAGTCCGCCGTGAAGATCAAGCGCGACGAGGAACACGGCATGGTCGGCTTCGACTTCGACAGCCTCTTCGACGACCCGCAGGAGACCGAGCAGGTCCCCGACCGACCGGAGTGGAGCAAGAAGGAGAAGCTCGCCTTCGAGCGCGACATGCTCGGCCTCTACGTGTCCGACCACCCGCTCGCGGGGCTCGAGATCCCGCTCGCAAAGCACGCGTCGACCTCGATCGCCGACCTTCTGGCCTCCGAGCAGACCCAGGATGCCGACACCGTCACGATCGCAGGACTCATCACGAGCGTGCAGCACCGGATCGCCAAGAAGAGCGGCAACCAGTACGGCATCATCCAGGTCGAGGACTTCGGCGGCGACATCGACGTGATGTTCATGGGCAAGGCGTACCAGGAGTTCGCGCCCGCGCTGATCAACGACTCGATCGTCGTGGTGCGCGGGCGGGTGAGCCTGCGGGACGACGGCATGAACATCCACGCCTATAGCCTCTTCGCGCCCGACCTGGGCCAGACCGGAGATTCCGGCACCCTCGCGATCACCCTCACAGAGGCGCGAGCGACGACGGACACCGTCACGGCGCTCGGCGACGTGCTGATCCGGCACCGCGGGTCCTCCGAGGTACGGCTCAAGCTGATCAAGAACGATTCGGCCCGTGTTTTCGAGCTGCCGTATCAGGTCACGATCAGCGCGGACCTGTTCGGCGAGCTCAAGAGCCTGCTCGGCCCGTTCTGCCTCAGCTGAGGCGGCGCATGGCTGGACGGCTATGCGCACCGGCATAGCCTTGGACCATGACACGTCGAACGAGCGAACCGTTCTACACCCCGGCGATCGTGGCCGGGCGGGGCATCTTCGGGGCCTTCCGGATCAAGGCGGCCGCGACCGGCCTCGACAACCTGCCCGACACCGGGGGAGCTGTCCTCGCGATCACCCACTTCGGTTATGCCGACTTCGCCCTCGTCGAATGGCAGGCCTGGCTACACAACCGCCGCCACATCCGCTTCCTGGCCAAGAAGGGCGCCTTCGACAAGCCCGTCGTCGGCTGGCTGCTGCGCGGCATGCACCACATCAGTGTCGATATGCAGGCGGGGGCCGCGGCCTACGGTGAGGCCGTCGCAGCCCTTCGGGCCGGCGAAATTCTCGGCGTCTTCCCCGAGGGTGGGGTCAACGCGTCCTTCACCGTGCGCGAGCTCAAGTCCGGCGCGGTCCGGATGGCGAGGGAAGCCGGCGTCCCGGTGATCCCGGTCGCGGTCTGGGGCGGCCACCGGCTGCTCACCAAGAATCACAAGCCCACCCTGCGGCAGGCCTACGGCGTGCCGATCCGCTTCGCCTTCGGCGCGCCGTTCGTGCTCGACCCTGCCAGGGACGCCGTCGAACTCACCGGGCAGCTGCACGGTACGCTCCAGGCCATGGTCGACGAACTCCAGGCCGGGTATCCCGTCGACGGTACCGGGCAGTGGTGGCAGCCGCGCCATCTCGGCGGCACGGCTCCGACCCCGGAGCAGGCTGCGGTCGTCGAGGCCGAACGCCAGCGGCTCCGCGCGCTCAAGCGCGAAGCGGCCACCCGGGAAGCGGCGACCCCGAAGGCCGCTGACCGCAAAACGGCCGGCCGCGACGACGCCTGACCCTGACGACGGGCTGCGCGCCCGGGTTCAGAGCGCCGCTTCCGGCCCCGGTACCCGGTACATCCGCTCGTGGTAGAGCAACGCCTCATCCTCGTCGCCGAGGCCGCCCTCCTCGATCTGAACTACGATCACGGCGCCGTTGTGCACGGTCACCCGGTCGACGATGTGACCGACCATCCAGCTGGTCACGTCGTTCAGGACGGGCAGGCCGTGCGGCCCCTCATGCCAGTGGTCGCCGACGAAGCGGAGGGCGTTCGGTCCGCTCATCCGCTCGGCCAGGGCACGGTTGCGCGCGCCGAGGGTGTGGATGACGACGCGCTCCGTTTCGGCGATGGCAGGCCAGGAACTGGCCGTGCGGGCCATGTTGAAGGTCGCGAGCGGCGGCACCGAGGACAGCGAGGCGAGGGAGGTCGCCGTGAAGCCGACGGGCGTGCCGTCGGCCTGCCGGGCCGTCACGCACGCGACTCCGGCCGCGTGGCGCCGGAATGCCTGCTTGAACGCGGCGAGATCAAGAGGGGCGTTCGGATCGCCCTCGAGCCGGGGAACGCTCGGCGCGTCGCGAATGTCGTTCAGTTCGTTCATGTCACTTGCCCCAAGGTCTGTGAAGGCCACCCTATTCCCGTGTGATGGATGTTGGTGGCTAGGCTGGTCAGACATGATCCAGAGACTTGACCTACGAGGCACCCGGCCGACGCCGGCCGAATTGCTCGCCACCGTTCCCCGCGCCGTCACCGATGTGACGGCCGCGAGCAGCGTGGCCGCCGAGCTCATTGCCGACGTGCGTGCGCGCGGCGAGGCGGCACTCTACGACCAGGCCGAACGGCTCGACCGGGTGCGCCCTGACGCGCTCCGGGTCCCCGAGAGCGACATCGCCGAGGCACTCGCCGCGCTCTCGCCCGAGGTGCGCACCGCCATCGAGGAGACCATCCGCCGGGTCAGGCTCGCGAGCGAGGCCCAGGTACCGCCGCGCGTGACCACGACGATCGCCGAGGGAGCCGTGATCACCCAGCGGTGGCAGCCGATCCGTCGCGTCGGCCTCTACGTGCCCGGCGGCAAGGCCGTCTACCCTTCGAGCGTCGTGATGAACGTCGTGCCGGCACAGGTCGCCGGGGTCACCTCGATCGCCCTCGCGTCCCCGCCGCAGCAGGCCTTCGGCGGACGAGTGCACCCGACAATCCTCGCCGTCGCAGGTCTCCTCGGCGTCACCGAGATCTACGCGATGGGCGGCGCCGGAGCCGTCGGCGCCTTCGCGTACGGGGTGCCGGGCCTCGGCCTCGACCCCGTCCAGCTCGTCACCGGCCCCGGCAACGTCTACGTCGCCGCCGCCAAGCGGCTCGTGCGCGGCGTCACCGGGATCGACTCGGAAGCCGGTCCCACCGACATCCTGGTGATCGCGGATGCCGGAGCAGACCCGCTGCTCGTCGCGGCCGACCTGGTCAGCCAAGCCGAGCACGACGAACTCGCGGCAGCCGTGCTCGTCACCGATTCGGCCGAGCTCGCGGACGCCGTCACTGCGCGACTCGCCGTGCTCGCGGTGACAACCCCCCACGGTGAGCGGGTGACCGCTTCGCTCTCCGGAACCCAGTCCGCGATCGTGCTCGTCGACGACCTCGCCGCCGCCGCCGCGTTCAGCAACGCCTTCGGCCCGGAGCACCTCGAGATCCAGACCAGGGACCCGCACGTCGAACTCGCGCTCATCGAGAACGCGGGCGCCATCTTCCTCGGCCCGAACTCGCCCGTGAGCCTCGGCGACTACTCGGCCGGCTCCAACCACGTCTTGCCGACCGGCGGCCAGGCCCGGTTCTCGTCCGGCCTCGGGGCGTACACCTTCCTCCGCCCGCAGCAGGTCGTCGAGTACAGCAGGGACGCCCTCCGCGGTGTCGCCGCCAACATCGCGGCGCTGTCGGACGCCGAGGACCTCCCGGCGCACGGGGCAGCCGTGACCGCCCGCTTCGCCTGACCCGCCTGACCCGAGCCGACCAGAGCCGAACCGACCAGACCCGAGCCGACCAGACCCGAACCAATTCGACGGAGATTTTGCCCGAAGAGCACCTGGGAGCGCTCGTTCGGGGTCTTTCAGACAGAATCTCCGTCGAATTCGTCAGGACGTGGGGCCGACCGTGTGAAACGACGCGCCCGGGCCGACGGCGAATCCCCCGGAAAGGGGCACTAGGCTGGCAGCACGATGTTTTGCCCGTTCTGCCGCCACCCGGACTCCCGAGTCATCGACTCGCGCACGAGCGACGACGGACTTTCGATTCGCCGCCGCCGCCAGTGTCCCGAATGCGGTCGGCGCTTCAGCACGACGGAGACGGCGAGCCTCAACATCGTCAAGCGCAGCGGCGTCGTCGAGCCGTTCAGCAGGGACAAGATCGTCACTGGCGTGCGCAAGGCATGCCAGGGTCGACCCGTGACCGACTCCGATCTCGCCCTCCTCGCCCAGCGTGTCGAGGAGACCATCCGCCAGACCGGCGCGTCCCAGGTCGCCGCGAACGACGTCGGCCTCGCGATCCTCCCGCCGCTCCGGGAACTCGACGAGGTCGCCTACCTGCGCTTCGCGAGCGTCTACCGCGCCTTTGACTCCCTCGAAGACTTCGAGAGCGCGATCGACCAGCTCCGCAGCGAACACCGGGAGAGCCTCCGCATCGAGGCCCTCGACGACGAGCCCGAACTGTAGCCGGTGTATCCCTTCTTCTTCCGGCATGTGCTGGCCCGGCTGGACCCCGAGCGCGCCCACCACCTGGCCTTCACCGTGATCCGGCTCCTCCCGGTAATCGGTCTCGGCCGGCTCACTCACCGCTTCACCCGGCCGCGAACCGACCAGTCCGTGCTGACCCTCGGCTTGCGCTTCGATTCCCCGTTCGGCGTTGCTGCGGGCTTCGACAAGGACGGTCTCGCCGTGATCGGCCTCGGCAGGCTCGGGTTCGGCCACGTCGAGGTCGGCACGATCACGGCACTGCCGCAGCCGGGAAATCCGAAGCCGCGGCTCTTCCGGCTGATCCCCGACCGCGCCGTGATCAACCGGATGGGTTTCAACAACCAGGGCGCGGCATCCGCTGCCGTGCGTCTCGCCCGGGTGCGCGCCGTCGCCGGCCGGCCCGTGCTCGGCATCAACATCGGCAAGAGCCGCGCAACCGCTGTGGAAGACGCCACGGCAGACTACCTTGTGAGCGCCAGGGCCCTCGCGCCGCTCGCCGACTACCTCGTCGTCAACGTGAGCTCACCGAACACCCCCGGCCTCCGCGGCCTGCAGGAACTCGATCAGCTCGCCCCGCTCCTCACCGCCGTCCGTGCGGCATCCGGGAGCACCCCCCTGCTCGTCAAGATCGCTCCGGACCTCCGTGACGAGGAGGTCACCCGCATTGCCGAACTCGTCGTACGGCTCGGCCTCGACGGAATCATCGCGACCAACACGACCATTTCACGCGAGGGTCTCACGACGGATGCCGCGCGGGTCGAGGCCATCGGGGCAGGCGGCCTGTCGGGCGCCCCGCTCCGGGCCCGTTCCCTCGCGGTGCTGCGCCTGATCCGGGCGAGCGTTCCCGCCGGCCTGTGCGTGATTTCCGTCGGCGGGGTCGAGACCGCCGCCGACGTCGCCGAGCGGCTCGACGCGGGGGCGACCCTCGTGCAGGGCTACACGGCGTTCCTCTACCGCGGACCGCTCTGGGCGCGCCAGGTTAACCGCGGCCTCGACCGGCTCCGCGCCTAGTCGTTCCCGGGTCAGGTCATGGCCCCGGCGCCGGTCCCGCCGCGCGAAGCCGCTTCCGTCACTCGCATTCTGCTGCCTCCACCCCTAGGGTCGAGATCATGACCGGCACGCGACAGCAGGCAGCACCCAGCACAGTGAAGTGGATCGTGGCAGCGGCCGCCGCCGTGCTCGTCCATTTCCTCGCCAGCGTGGCCCTGGTCTTCGAGCTGGTCGGCAATGCATACGCCTTCGCCGCGTCGATTCCGGGAGGCGGGGAGGTGAGCAGCAAGGACGAGCTCATCAAACTCGGCTCGAGCCCCGGGTTCGGCATCTTCTCGATCGCCGGAGTCGGAATCCTGGGCTTCATCGTGACACTCGCCCTCCTCGCGGCCCCGACCACGCGCCGCTGGGCGTGGGTCGCCCCCCTCGCCGGCATCGCGCTCGGTGTCCTCGTCGTCGAGTTCGCGACAGCGGCGTTCCAACCTCCCCTGCCGGACGTCGGCGGCTGAGTAAGTTCGGCCCCCGATTCCGGCCGGCTCAGGCGATGGGCGCACCGGGAGGGAGTAGCCCGAGCGTTACAAGCTGCCTCGCGAGGCTCGCACCGTCCGGCCCGTAGACCCAGCGGGGATCGGTGGACTCGAGGGCGGCATCCTTCGCCCGTCGGCCGGCGAGCACGGCCTCGCTCGGGGAGAGCTCGCGGATGGCTACCGCCTCGACACTGCCGGGGAACTCGCGCTGGAACTCGCTGTAGATGTCCTCGTCGTGCTGGCCGTCGTCCCCGACCAGGATCCAGCGGATCCCGGGGAACTCCAGGGCCAGGCGGCGCAGGTTGGCGCGCTTGTGGTCGGTGCCGCTGCGGAACCACCGATCGTGGGTGGGTCCCCAGTCGGTCAGCAGCAGTGCGCCGGCGGGGTAGAGGTTGCGGGAGAGGAAACGGGTCAGGGTCGGCGCGACGTTCCAGGCGCCCGTCGACAGGTAGATCACCGGGGACCCCGGCGCCGTCACGGTGAGACGGTCGAGGAGCACGGCCATGCCCGGGGTGGGCACCCTCGCGTGTTCGTCGAGCACGAACGTGTTCCAGGCGGCCAGCAGCGGCCGGGGGAGCGTCGTGACCATCACGGTGTCGTCGACGTCCGAGATGATGCCGCGATCGACCTGCGGGGCGACGATGAAGAGCGGCGCGTCGACGGGAGCCGAGGCGTCCGTGCTGAGCCTGGCGACCTGCCAGCCCGGCGTGAGCGGCAGCCGGATGACCGTGTCGACGACGCCGCCGCGGTCGGCGCTCACCTGGTGGGTGAAGCCGTTGATCTCGATCGTGACGGTGACGTCGTGCACGGGAACGGCCGTGAAACTGCGCCACCCACGGATGCCGGCCTCGCGTCGTTCCGCGCGCCAGCGCCTGCGCGTGAGGGCCTTCTTGGCGCGGGTCGGCTTCGCCAGCAGCACCCGGCAGAGAATGCGCACCCATTCGGTGCTGCCGTACCCCGCGTAGGGAATGACCGTCGGCAGATAGCCGCGTCTGCGGGCGCTGCGTTCACGACGTTCGTGCATCCAGTCTTCGATCCGTGCTGCGCGATGCATCATTTTCGCAGGTCGGCCCGTATTCGTCGTTCTGGAAGGCTTCGGCACACCTCCTAGTTTGTCATGTGCGGCCCCTTTCGGGTGGACCAGGTGATGCCGGGCCCGGATCTGGCACAGCCCGCGGGTCAAGACCCGTAGGATTGGGACCTACTTCAAGGAGGACAATTGTCACTCAGTGACCTTTTCGAGGGGGACATCGTTGAGGCCGGCGCGCAGGTCCGGATCGAACCCATTCAGCAACGCAGCACGGCACGCCTGTCCGGGCTGCTCGATGCCACGGCGATCGTCGTCGACGAGGTGGGTTTCGACCGGATCACAACCGCGATGGTCGCGGAACGCGCGGGGGCATCCATCGGAACCGTGTACCGCTATTACCCCGACCGGGTGGCAGTGCTGCATGCCCTGCGGGAGCGGGCCATCCAGCGCTATCGTCTCCGCGTCGCGAGGGACATCAGGCTTGCAGACCCGAAGACCGCCTGGGAGACGATCGATTGTGCCATCACGGC
The DNA here is from genome assembly GCF_035019865.1 of Cryobacterium sp. 10I5. Lineage (NCBI taxonomy): Bacteria > Bacillati > Actinomycetota > Actinomycetes > Micrococcales > Microbacteriaceae > Cryobacterium > Cryobacterium sp. 10I5. Next base: position 176,103 of record NZ_JASJVI010000001.1, on the reverse strand, counting down.
ATTCGTCGAAATGTACCGGACGGAACCGGGCTTCCGGATCATGCACTTCGCCGAACGGGAACGACTGCCGATCAGCTCCGCGAGCCCGGCCGACGGGATCGAGGTCGGCTTCCTGGCCGGCCAGCTCGCGGTCGTTCTCTCCGAACGGTTCGGCCTCCCGTACGGGCCGGAGCTGTTGTTCCGGCTCGAGGTCATGGTCGAGATGGCCGCAGCGGTCCTGTCCAGAGGGTTCCAGTCCAACGTCCTGGGCGACGAACGATACATCGCAGAGGCGAGACGGGTCATCGAGGTGTACCTCGCCGGCTACTACGGCGAAGACCTCGAGCAGGACGGCGCCGGGGTCCCAGTCTTGGAATCTGCTGAGTAGAGCTTGGCATCCGGCGGCTTTCCTGATTGGGTGGGAGATCGCTGGCACGTGTTGATTCGACTTCAAGCGAGGAATGGGCCACTTCCATGATTGAGTTCCGATCGGTGACGAAAGAATTCCCGGACGGCACCCTTGCGGTCGACGACTTCAGCCTCACGCTTCCCTCGCACCGCACCACCGTGCTCGTCGGGTCCTCCGGCTCCGGCAAGACCACCCTGCTGCGGATGATCAACCGCATGGTCGATCCGACGTCCGGCACGATCGAGATCGACGGCGTCTCCGTCGCGTCCCTCGAACCCGTGAAGCTGCGGCGCAGCATCGGCTACGTCATGCAGAATTCGGGCCTGCTCCCGCACCGCACGGTCGTCGACAACGTCGCAACCGTGCCCCTCCTGCGCGGCGTGCCACGCCGGAAGGCCAGGGCGGACGCCCTCGACCTGTTGGACACCGTCGGGCTCGACCGTTCCATCGCCGACCGGTACCCGAGCCAGCTCTCCGGCGGCCAGCAACAGCGCGTCGGCGTGGCCCGCGGCCTCGCCGTCGATCCCAACATCCTCCTGATGGACGAGCCCTTCGGCGCCGTCGACCCGATCGTGCGCGCGGAGCTGCAGCAGGAGCTCATCCGGCTGCAGCATGAACTCGGCAAGACCGTCGTCTTCGTGACCCACGACATCGACGAGGCCTTCCTGCTCGGCGACCAGATCGCCATCCTGCGTGAGGGCGGCCGGATCGCCCAGCTCGGCACCCCGGCCGAGATCCTCGCCAACCCGGCCGACGACTTCGTTGCGAGCTTCATCGGCGCCGACCGGGGCAAGCGCGCCCTGCATATCGAAAGCCAGGAGGGCTCGGACGTGCTCGTCGACGCGGACGGGAGGCCCGCCGGGGTCCTCGTCGGCCAGCGCTCGAGCACCGGCTCGTCCGGCCGGGCGCTGTCCGGTGATTCGCTCGCTGTGACGGCGGAAGGACCGCCACTGTGACCTGGCTCTGGTCGAATCTCGACCTGGTCTGGCTTCGCACCCTCGATCACATCGTGCTGAGCCTGCCGCCGATCGTGTTGAGCTTCGTGATCGCTCTCCCGCTGGGCTGGCTGGCCAACCGGTACCGGCCGACCCGCGGGGCGATCCTCTCGATCGCGGGGCTGTTCTACGCCATCCCCTCCCTGCCGCTCCTGTTCATCCTGCCGGTGATCATCGGAACCAGCCTCCGTTCGCCCGCGAACCTGATTGCCGCCCTCACCCTCTACGGGCTCGCGCTCATGGTGCGTGTCGTCGCCGACGGGCTCGCATCCGTGGATCCCGACGTGCGCCAGTCCGCCACCGCCGTCGGCTTTTCGGCCTGGAGCCGGTTCTGGCTCGTCGAACTCCCGCTCGCAGGGCCCGTGCTCCTCGCCGGGGTGCGTGTGGTCGCCGTCAGTACCGTGAGCCTCGCGACCGTCGGCGCCGTGATCGGAGCAAAGAGCCTCGGCAGCCTGTTCACCGACGGCTTCCAGCGCGGCATCCAGGTCGAGATCATCACCGGCATCGTGGCAACGGTGCTGCTCGCCCTTGTGCTCGATGGGGCGGTCGTGCTGCTCGGCCGGGTGCTGATGCCGTGGACCCGCCGGATCCGGCGCATCCGCCCGGCGAGTGTCGCAGCGCTCGGCCCGATGACAGTCGTCCGGGGTACCGCATGAACTACTTCACGGATGCCGTCGCGTGGCTCCTCGACCCTTCGCACTATCCCGGCCCGACCGGGATCCCGACCCGGCTCGGCGAGCAGCTCCTCTTCACGGCTGTGACCCTCGCGCTCGCCTCGGTCATCGCCATCCCGATCGGATTCCTGATCGGGCACACCGGGCGTGGCCGGGGGATCGCCGTCGAGACCTCCGGCGGGCTGCGCGCCATCCCCACCCTCGGCCTGCTCACCCTCGTCGCCCTCTGGATCGGAATCGGCCTCGGCGCCCCCTATGTTGCGCTGACCGTGCTCGTGATCCCGCCCATCCTCGCCGGCGCGTACACCGGGTTCGAGGCGGTCAACCGCGCGACGATCGACGCGGCGAGGGCCGTCGGCATGACCGAGCTGCAGATCGTGCGCCACGTCGAGATACCCCTCGGACTTCCCTTGCTCATCGGGGGGCTGCGGTCAGCGACCCTGCAGGTCGTCGCAACGGCCACCCTGGCCGCATACGTCGCCGACTTCGGGCTCGGCCGGTTCCTCTTCGCCGGGCTCAAGACCAACGACTACGCCCAGATGCTCGGCGGGTCGATCCTGGTGATCCTGCTCGCCCTCGTGCTCGAGGGCCTCTTCGCCGGTCTCCAGAAACTCGTCGTGCCCCGCGGCGTCGCAGCAGGACGCCCGCCAGTCGACCGGAAGGCGTCGACCCGACGTCGCCCGGGGATGGAACCCGCCATCACGAAAGGAATCTGACAATGTTCACAGCGAAAAAAGGCCGGCTCGCGGCAGTCGCCGCGGTCGCGGTTGGGGCCGTCGTAGCCCTTGCAGGGTGTGCGTCCAGTAACCCACTGGGCACCGGAAGTAGCGCGTCGAGCGCACCGACGACACTTGTCGTCGGCTCCCAGGACTACTACTCGAACGAGATCATCGCCGAGATCTACGCCCAGGCGCTCGAGTCCAACGGCTTCACCGTCGACCGCCAGTTCCGGATCGGGCAGCGCGAGGTCTACCTCCCCGAGCTGAAGTCCGGGTCGATCGACGTCTTCCCCGAGTACACCGGCAGCCTGCTGCAGGCGCTCGACAAGGCCGCGGCCGGCGGGACGAGCGATGCGGTGCACGACCAGCTCGTCAAGGTGCTCCCCAGCGGTCTGACCGCGCTCAACAGGTCCGATGCGAGCGACCAGAACTCGTGGACTGCGACAAAGGCCTTTGTCGACAAGTACAAGCTCACCGACATCGCGTCCCTCAAGAACGTCACAGAGCCCATCACGGTCGGCGGCAACTCGGAACTGGAGACGCGTCCCTATGGGCCGACGGCGCTCAAGGACAAGTACGGCATCACGATCGCCGGCTTCGTTCCCGTCGAGGACAACGGCGGACCGCTCACGGTCAAGGCGCTCGTCGACAACAAGATCCAGCTCGCCAACATCTACACGGCCGACCCGAACATCAAGTCGAACAACCTCGTCGCCCTCGCCGACCCGGACGGACTGTTCTTCCCAGACAACGTCGTGCCCATCGTCTCGAGCAAGGTCGACGAGAAGGCGACCGGCGTTCTGAACAAGATCAGTGCGGCGATGACGGCAGCGGACCTCGTGAGCCTCAACGCCCAGAGTGTCAACGACAAGGAGTCGGCTGACAAGATCGCCTCCGCGTGGCTCGCACAGGCCAAGCTGTTCTAGCCTGACCGACACCACAGGAATGACCCATGACCGCCCGGCTGCCCCCCCCCCCGGGGCGGTCATTTCTCTGTCAAGGACGCTCAGGCCTGGGCGAGGAGCAGGGTCGGCAGCACGAGGAGGGCGGCGGCAGAGCCGACAACGGCGACGCAGGCCGCTGTCGAGAGTCGGGGCGGCGGGGCCAGCAGTCGGCGGACCCGGGGCGTGACGAGATCGGCGGGACGGTCGGAGGAAACGAACGCCGCGGCATCCGCTGCCTCGGTGGGGAACCGCGCCTCTGGCTCGCGGCCGAGTCCGGCGGAGCCCACGAGCGCGATCGCCGTCGCCAGGGTGTGGTCGTCCACGGCCCGCCTGGCCTGGTCGTCCGCGAGCATTTCGACGAGCAGGGCGACGGCGTTCTCGGCCCGGTTCGCGATCGGGAACCACGGAAGGGCGTTGTGCCAGGACTTGAACGCCACGAGAACAAGGTGGTGCCGCTGGGCGAGGTGGGCCTCCTCGTGCGCCACGACGGCCAGCACCTGATCCGCGTCGAGCAGGCTCAGCAGGCCGCGGGAGAGCACCGTCGCCGAGTGCGTCACGCTCGGCAGACAATAAGCGACGGGAGCGGCGTGGTCGATGACCCGGGTGCTCGGCCGTCCCTCGAGCGGCTCGCTCAACAGTCGCACAAGGTTGAGGTGCCTGCGTTGCTGTCGTTCGGCGTGCACGAACGTCACCGCGAGGTTGAGCACGAGATGGCCGCCGAGCAGCAGGGCACCGCAGAGGGCGAGCACATGATCGAGTGACGTGCCCGCCGGGACAGAGCCCGTCACGAGGTGGTCTGCCAGCGAACGGATGCCGGCGACCGGGTTCGCACCGAACGGGATCAGCCCGTAGACGAAGAGCGCCCCGATCATCGCGAGCCCGCCCGCGAGGGCGATCGACTGCCAGAGCACGAGGGCGACGCCGGGGGAGCCCGCCGGCCAGGCCGCCCGCGCGAGCAGCACCGGAACCGGCCAGGCCAGCACGACCGCGAGAAGCCCGAGGCAGAGCGCTGTGATCAGCATGGCGACCGTGGTTCCGCTCGGGGCCCCGTCACTTCGGGTGAACGGTGATCGGCTCGAGGAGTCGTCGCAGGGTCTCCGCTTCCTGGGGGCTGACGCTTCCGATGAAGCGCGCGAGCGCGTCCTGGCGGTCCGGAGCTGACCCCAGGACCTCGTGCATCAGGCCGGCGGTGTGTTCTGCCCTCGTCGTCACCGCGTGGTAGCGATGTGGGCGGTTGCCCCGGTCACGGGCGACGAAGCCCTTGGTCTCGAGCCGGGACAGCACCGTGAGCACGGTTGTGGTGGCGAGCGGCTTGGACTTGGCGGCACTCGTCGCCGGTGTGAGCAGGCGGTCACGCAATTCGTTCGCGGGCAGCGATTCGCCGGAGTCCCACAGGACATCCATCAACAATCTCTCCAGCGCACCGAGGCTTCCCATAGTCAGGGAGTTTAGTATGCCGATTCGTCTTCTTCTACGGCCCGTAGAAGTGTATGTTTTCTACGTACCGTAGAAATGACGATCGCCGGGAGGGCGCATGAACGAGTGGCTTGACCCGCTGCTGCTATCGAGATGGCAGTTCGGACTCACAACGGTGTATCACTTCCTGTTCGTCCCGCTCACGATCGGCCTCGCGCTGACCGTGGCGATCTTCCAGACGGCCTGGGTGCGCACCGACAAGACCAAGTGGCTCCAGCTCACGCACTTCTTCGGCAAGCTGTTCCTGATCAACTTCGCCATGGGCGTCGTCACGGGCATCGTGCAGGAGTTCCAGTTCGGCATGAACTGGTCGACGTACTCCCGTTTCGTCGGTGACGTCTTCGGCGCCCCGCTCGCCTTCGAGGGCATCACCGCATTCTTCCTCGAGGCGACCTTCATCGGCCTGTGGATCTTCGGCTGGGACAAGCTGCCCAAGGGGCTGCACCTCGCGACGATCTGGCTGACCGTGGTCGGGTCCATCGCCTCCGCCTACTTCATCCTCGCCGCGAACGCCTTCATGCAGAACCCGATCGCCTTCCGGATCAACGAGGAGCGCGGCCGCGCCGAGCTGACCGACATCGGCACCCTGCTGACCAACCCGATCTCCCTCGCCTCCTTCCCGCACACGATCTTCGCGTGCTTCATGGTGTCCGCAGGCCTGATCATCTCGGTCGCCGCCTTCCACCTCTACCGCAAGCAGCACGTCGACACGATGCGCCCTGCGCTCAAGTTCGGCCTGTGGATGATGGTCATCTCCGGCGCCCTGACGACCTTCTTCGGCGACTCCCTGAGCCTCGCGATGGTCAAGGCCCAGCCGATGAAGATGGCCGCGGCCGAGGCGATGTACCACACGGCGACGGGCGCCAACGCGTCCTTCTCGCTCTTCACCCTCGGCACCCCGGACGGCGTGAGCGAACTGTTCTCCGTCCGCATCCCCTACCTGCTCTCGTTCCTCTCCACGCACACCCTCGACGGCACCGTCGAGGGCATCAACAACCTGCAGGACCAGTACACGACGCTGTACGGGCCCGGGGACTACACACCGATGATCTGGGTCACCTACTGGGCCTTCCGCTGGATGATCGGCCTCGGCATCGCGCACATCCTGGTCGCCGTTGTCGGCCTCTGGCTCACTCGGAAGGGCCGCAGCCCCAAGGCGACCTGGATCTGGAAGGTCGCCATCTGGTCCTTCCCGTTCTCCCTCGCAGCGATGAGCGTCGGCTGGATCTTCACCGAGATGGGACGCCAGCCCTGGCTCGTGTTCGGGCTCCTGAAGACCCAGGACGGCGTCTCGCCGAACGTGACCGGCCTGACCATCCTGATCTCCCTGATCGCATTCACCCTCGTCTACGGCGTGCTCGCGGTCGTCGAATTCCGGTTGATCACCCGCGCCGTGCGCAAGGGCCCAGAGGATGCCCCGGTGCCGGACGCGGAGACCGGCGTCACCCCCCAGCGCGTCACGGTCTACTAGGAGCAACTGATGGAACTCAACATTCTCTGGTTCTGGATCATCGCCGTGATGTTCATCGGCTACTTCGTCCTCGACGGTTTCGACTTCGGAGTCGGCATGTCCCTGCCGTTCCTCGGCAAGGACGACACCGACCGCCGCGTGCTGATCAACTCGATCGGCCCCGTCTGGGACCTCAACGAGACCTGGGTGATCGTCGCGGGCGCCTCGCTCTTCGCCGCGTTCCCCGAGTGGTACGCGACGATGTTCAGCGGCTTCTACCTCGCCCTGCTGGTCATCCTTCTCGCCCTCATCGTGCGCGGCGTCTCCTTCGAATACCGGCACCAGCGGCCGGAATCCGAGTGGAAGAAGTGGTTCGACGGCATGATCGTCGTCGGAAGCGCCATTCCGGCCCTGCTCTGGGGTGTCGCATTCGCGAACGTCGTCCAGGGCGTCCAGCTCGACGCCGGGCACAACTACACGGGAACCTTCTTCGACCTGCTGAACCCGTACGCACTGCTCGGCGGGGTGACGACACTGCTCCTGTTCTTCACCCACGGCGTCGTGTTCGTCTCCCTGAAGACGGACGGGGAGATCCGCCTCCGTGCCCGCAAGCTCGCGACCAAGGCAGGGCTCGTGACGATCGTCGTCGCCGCGTCATTCCTGCTCTGGACCGTGCTCGCCTTCGGCAGCCTCTTCACCGCACTGTTCGCCGCGGCAGCGGCCGTCGCCCTGATCGGGTCCTTCCTGCTCAACCTGCGCGGATCGGAGGGCTGGGCGTTCACGCTCATGGCCGCGACGATCGGCCTCGCCGTGCTCACCCTGTTCGCCTCACTGTTCCCGGACGTGATGCCGGCGAGCAATGACGCCGCGAACAGCCTCACGATCGACAACGCCTCCTCGACGCCGTACACGCTCCAGGTCATGACTTGGACCGCGGTGATCGCAGCTCCGGTGATCTTCCTGTACCAGGGCTGGACCTACTGGGTTCTGCGCAAGCGGGTCAGTCGCAGTAGCATCGAAGCCGCAGCGCTCTAGGAGCGTCCGGGGGCCCCCCCCCAACCCGCCGCACCGGGGGGCCCCCGACCTATCTGCCCGTCCCGAGGCACGGCCGGTCCGAGCGACCCGCACGCCCGCGGTCCGGCACCGCTATCGAACAGAACGAGCACATGCGTCCCCTTGACCCCCGGCTTCTCCGCTACGCTTCTGCCGCGCGGTGGTTCCTGGCCATCGGGGCGGTGCTCGGCTTCGCGCAGACCCTCGTCGTGATCGCGTTCTCCTGGCTGCTCAGCCAGGTGATCACGCTCGCGGTGGCCGGCCACGGCCAGGCGGAGCTCGCACCGTACGTCGGTGGTCTCGCCGCCGTCGTGGTCCTGCGGGCCGCGCTGGTCTGGCTGCTCGAGGTCGCGGCGAGCCGCGGCGCGGCATCCGTCAAGAGCCAGTTGCGCACCCGGGTGCTGCGCCGCGTCGCCGAGCACGGGCCGGACTGGCTCGCCGGCCAACAGGGCGCTCGCGTGTCCACCCTCGCGACCCAGGGGCTCGACGCCCTCGACAACTATTTCGCCAGGTACCTTCCGCAGCTGCTGCTCGCCGGGATCGCCACGCCGATCCTCGTGCTCGTGATGCTCTGGCAGGACCTCCCGAGCGGCATCACGGTGATCATCGTGCTCCCGCTCATTCCGCTGTTCATGATCCTGATCGGCCAGGCCACCCAGGCCGTGCAGAAGCAGCAGTGGGAGTCGCTGCAGCGGCTCGGCGTCGGCTTCCTCGACCTCGTCGGCGGCCTCGGCACCCTGAAGATCTTCGGCAGGGAACGCCGGCAGACGGACCGGGTGCGCACGATCACCGAGGACTACCGCGTGCGCACGATGAAGGTGCTCCGGGTGTCGTTCCTGAGCGGCTTCGTGCTCGAGCTCGGGGCCAGCCTCTCGGTCGCGCTCGTGGCGGTGTCGATCGGCCTGCGGCTCGTCGACGGGTCGCTCGGCCTCGGCGTGGGGCTCTTCGTGCTGCTGCTCGCGCCTGAGGCATTCCTCCCGGTGCGCCAGATCGGTGTGCAGTTCCACGCCGCCGCCGACGGGCTCGCCGCGGCGGAAGAAGTCTTCCTGATCATCGAGGGCGGTCCGGCGGGCGGTCCGGCGGGCGGTATGGCGGTCGGAACGGCGACAGACCCGGCGGATGCCGCCGCGCCGGCCACGCACGCACCGGCCACGACGCCGGCCGGATCGCTCCGCTTCGACGGGGTCACCGTGCGCCGCGGCACGAACGTGACTCTCCCCGCATTCAGCGCGACGGTCGCACCGGGCCGGTTCGCGGTCATCGCCGGGCCGAGCGGCGCCGGCAAGTCGACACTCGTGGCGGCGCTCCAAGGCTTCGTGCCGTACACCGGCTCGATCACCCTCGGCGACACGACCCTCGTGCCCGGTGGGCCACGACCCTGGCTCGCCTGGGCGGGCCAACGGCCGGGACTGCTCTCGGGGACCATCGCGGACAACGTGGCGCTCGGCGCCCCCGTCGTCGACCGGGCCCTGGTGGCTCGCGCACTCGACCTCGCCGGCGGCGGCGACCTGCAGCCGGCGACCGCCCTCGGCGTGAACGGGGACGGCCTCTCGGGTGGGCAGGCGCAGCGCGTTGCCGCGGCGAGGGCCATCTACCGCACCCTGTCGGACGGATGCCCGGTGCTCGTCCTCGACGAACCGAGCTCCGCCCTCGACGAGGCCGCAGAGGGCCGGCTGATCGCGGGACTTCGAGAGCTCGCGGCGGCCGGAACGATCGTGATCGTTGTGAGCCACCGCCCGGCCGTCGTCGAAGCCGCCGACCTCGTGCTGTCTGTCGTCCCGGTGGCCGCAAGCCCGGCATCCGTCGTGTCACTGGGGAAGGACGCCCATGTCTGAGTTCCTGCCCCCCACCCGGGTCCGCGCGATCCTCAGGCTGGCCCAGCCGCCCGCGCGCCGCTTCCTGCCCGGGCTGGCCGCCGGCGTCGCGAGCGCCCTCTCGGCCGTCGCCCTGCTCGCGACGAGCGCCTGGCTGATCACCCGCGCCGCCGAACAGCCGCCGATCCTCTACCTGTCCGTGGCGATCGTGGGCGTGCGCGCCTTCGCCCTCGGCCGTTCCGCGTTCCGCTACCTCGACCGGCTCACGAGCCACGATGCTGCATTCCGCCAGCTCGCCGCCCTCCGCGTCGGCGTCTTCGAACGTATCCTCCCGCTCGCCCCCGCTGGGCTCGCGAACACCCGCCGCGGCGACCTGCTCACTCGGCTCGTCCGGGACGTCGACGACCTGCAGGACTTCCCTCTGCGAGTGGTGCAGCCGCTCGCGACGGCCGGGGTGCTCGCGGTACTGAGTGTCGCGGGCGTCTGGCTGCTCTCGCCGCTCGCGGCCCTCGGACTCGCGGTCTGCCTCGTGCTCGCCGGAGTGCTCGGCACAGCCGCCTCGGGAAGCGTCGCCGCCGGCTCCGAGCGCGAGCTCGCTCCGCTCCGCGGAGACCTTGCCGACCGGGTACTCGAACTGGTCGAGAACATCGACGTCCTCACGGCCTTCGGCGTGCTCGATGCCCGTCTCGACGGGCTGGCCACTGCGGACGACCGGCTGCGCAGGGCGACCCTGCGCCGGTCCGTCGGCGTCGGCATCCAGGGCGCGGTGCTCTCCCTGTTCGCCGGCGCCGCGACCGTCGCCGCGTTGCTCGCCGGCTTCGGGGGGCTCTCGGGTGGCAGCCTGCCCGGCCCCGACTTCGCCGTGATCGTGCTCGTCCCGATGGCGGTCTTCGAGGTCTTCGCGGTCGTGCCCGCCGCCCTCGGCGCCTGGCGCCAGGTGCGTTCGAGTGCGGAACGCGTTGCGGACGCCGTGCCGACCACGGTCCCACGGGAGATCCCGATCGAGCGCGACGCTGATACCGCGGCGGTTGCTGTCGCACCCGCTGTCGCACCCGCTGTCGCATCCGCCGTCTCCGCACAGCCGGTGCTGCGACTGACCGGCGTCGGCGCGTTCTGGCCCGGCGCGACCGAGCCCGGCGTCTCCGGCGTGACCCTGCGCCTCGGCCCCGGTGAGCGCGTGCACCTCGCAGGCCCGAGCGGGGCCGGCAAGACCACGCTCGCGCAGGTCCTCGTCCGTTTCCTCGACTACACCGGTTCGTACACGCTGGACGGAGTCGAGGCGAACTCCCTCACGCCCTCCGCCGTGCGCCGCTTTGTCGGGCTGTGCGAGCAGCAACCCTGGCTCTTCGACGACAGCATCCGCCAGAACCTGCTCTTCGCCCGGGAAACCTCGAGCGACGACGACCTGCTCGCCGTACTCGACCGGGTCGGTCTCGCCGACTGGACCGCGCAGCGCGGCGGCCTCGATGCGAGGGTCGGTGAACGCGGCGCACTCGTCTCCGGCGGCCAGGCCCAGCGGATCGCCCTCGCCAGGGCACTCCTGGCGGACTTCCCCGTGCTCGTCGTCGATGAACCCACCGCGAACGTCGACGAGGCCCAAGGCGACCGTCTCGTTCGGGACATCCTCGAGGCGGCGTCGGAGGACGGCAGAGCGGTCCTGCTCATCTCGCATACCCCGGTGCCGGACGAGCTCATCACCGCCCGGGTGACCCTTCCCGCCTGACTCTGTGGGTATGGACGTGCAGGCCCTGCCTGTGCGTCCCGGAGAACGCCCCAGGCCTCCGGTAGAACGCCTCTGTTAGAAGGGTGTCGGGTTGTCGGGCTCGTTGGGTGTGGGGTCGAGGTTCCAGACGTCCACGACCGGGACCGGGGGTTTGGGTGCGGGTGTGGGTTTCCGGGGTGGTCTCATGTCGGCGGAGGGTTCGACGATGTAGCGGTATCCGGCCGGTGAGGTCCATTCGATGCGACCGTCGCCGAGGTGTCTTGGTGTCCACCGGGTGTAGCTCTTCACCGCGTGGTGGTACGGGCACAGGTGGGCGAGGTTCATCGCGTCGGTTTCGCCGCCGTGCTGCCACTCGACGCTGTGGTCCAGGTCAGACCGTTTCGCGGAGCGGCGGCAGCCGGGGAAGGTGCAGGTTTCGTCCCGCACCTCGAGCCATTTCTTGAGCGCGGCCGGGACCTTGTAGGTGTCGCGTCCCATCGAGAGCACGACCCCGGTTTCCGGGTGGGTGAGGAGCCGGGTGAAGCTCGGTGCCCCGGCCGCCAGACGCCTGGCGGTGTCGGGGTCGATGGGTCCGTACCCGGCCAGGTACCCGGGTTCCGCGCTTTTGCCGAGCAGGGTCAGGACGGGAACGGTGACGTTCACCTGCGCGGCCACCCCCTGGCCGAGTCCGTCCGGGGTGACGCCGCCGATCAGGACGTCGGTGAGCACGTCCGCGGCGATCTGGGTCAGCGTGCGGGTTTCGTCCGGCCCTTGCAGGGTGAGGGCGGTGTCGAGGGTGCGGTGGTAGGCGGCCTGCACTTTCTCGGCGTCCCCGGTCACATACAGGGACGCCATGCCGTCGTTGAGGGCCTGGAAGACCACGTGCCGGTCCTCGACGCTTTTCTGGTGCCTCGCGGTGATGGTTTCCGGGTGGGTGCGTTCCCGCACCCGGCGGGCCCGGTCGGACAGCTTCGCCACGGTCAGCACCTCCGCGACCGGCACAAGCACGTCCTCGAACACCGCGCGGGCCCGGGCGGCCGCCTCCGGGTCATCTCCCATGCGGATACCCCAGGCCTGGTCCATGATGACCTGGGCGAGCCGGTAACTGATCGACCCGGACGACAGGGCTTCCCGGGTGGCGGGGAGGTCCTCGGCGAGGGTGCGGCTGGCCTCGATCAAGGTCTCGGCCGTGCGCCGCGGCAACCGGAGCAGGGCCCCGACCTCGCAGGCGAACTCCTCCTTCGTGGCCTCTTCCGGCGACCACAGCGGGCGTCTCCCACCGGCGCGCTCTGCCGCTTCCGCGCGGGCCCGGCCGACATCGGCCAGCACCCGCTGGGCGGTATAGATCGCGTCGGCCCGCTTCGCGGCGGCCCGATTCATTTCGCGGTCCGCGTCCCGGATCGCGTCATAGACCTCGGCCAGCGACGGCTCCACGATGTTCAGGTGCTGTGCCTTGAGGTAGCTATCGGGAGGGATGTCGGGAGGGGTCCCGGGCGGAGGTTCCGCCGTGCTGTCCATGAGTGGTTCTGAGGAATTATCAGCTGTCATGCCGGGAACTCTACGGATGACCACCGACATGCCACCGGCATCCGCACGCCCCGCACAAGACCTGTGGATAACCCGCTCAGAAGACTCCTGACACTGGGCCGGGACGCCCGCAGTGCCGCGAAGAAACGGCGGGCTCCTAGGCTAGGGGCGTGTCCGCATCCTCCCGCCCTCGCCGCAGTCCCGGCCGGGGCGACCACCGACGTTGGGAACTGGCAGGCTGGTGGGACCCGGCAGAGGCCTTCGACGCGCTATACCGCGAGAGCGGACACTCCATCTGGCTCGATGCCGGCCCTGGCGCACGCACCGGCTTCAGCTACCTCGCCGGGCCGACCGAACGCTCCCGGTTCGTGAGCGCCTCCGTGCCAGACGGAACCGTGACGGTCACCGTGCCCGGAGACCCGCTCGCGGCACCGGTCACGAGCCGCGGCACGATCTTCGACTTCCTCCGGGACGACCTCGCTGCGCCCATCGGCGCGTCTGGAGGAGCGTCCGAGCCGCACGAGTCGAACGAGCCGCACGAGGCGAACGAGTCAGACGATCCGGAACCAGGCAGCCGGCGACCGGGCGGCTTCCACCTCGGCTGGGTCGGCTGGCTCGGGTACGAGCTCGGTGCCCAGACCCTCGGCGTGCCGCAACCGTCTTCGCCCTACCCCGACGCGGCCCTGCTCGAGATCGACCGGATGCTCGCCTTCGACCACGAGAACCGCACCGTCACCCTGCTCGCCCGCAGGCAGCCGGGGGAGCCGGTCGGGCTCGCGGAGGACTGGGCCCGCACCGTGCGGGCGCACCGGGAAAGTACTCGTGCGGCGCGGCATCCGCTGCAGGCAGTCGGCACAGCGACCACAACGACTGCCGTGACTGCAGTGACTGCCGTGACCACGGCGGATGCCACGCGCGAGCACCCGGCATCACCGCCCCGCGCCCGGTGGCGGCACGACGCAGCCCGCTACGCCGAACTGATCGAACGCTGCCAGGCCTTCATCGCCGCGGGAGACGCCTACCAGCTCTGCCTGACCAACGAGATCACCGTCGACGTGCGCCCGCACCCCGTCCTGGCCTACCACCGCCTGCGGGCAGGCAGCCCGAGCCACCACGGCGGCCTGCTGCGCTTCGGTTCCACCGCCCTGTTGAGCGCCTCTCCCGAACAGTTCCTCGCCGTCGGGGCCGACGGCGGCCTCTCGACCACGCCGATCAAGGGCACCAGGCCGCGCTCCGCGGATCCCGCGACCGACGCCGGCCTCCGCGCCGAACTCGGCTCGAGCGACAAGGAACGCGCTGAGAACCTGATGATCGTCGACCTGATGCGCAATGACATCGGCCGGGTCGCCGAACTCGGCACCGTCGCCGTCACACGCCTCCTCGACATCGAGAGCTACGCCCACGTTCACCAGCTCGTGAGCACCGTCGAGGCGCGCCTCGCCGCAGGGCTGACCGGCACGGATGCCGTCGAAGCGTGCTTCCCGGCCGGTTCGATGACCGGGGTGCCCAAGCGGAGCGCCGTCAGCCTGCTCCGCGGACTCGAGGACGGTCCCCGCGGCATCTACTCCGGTGCCTTCGGCTACTTCGGCCGGGACGGCGCCGTCGACCTCGCCATGGTGATCCGCAGCATCGTGCTCGACCCGTCGGGCGCCTCGATCGGAACCGGCGGCGGAATCACGGCCCTCTCCGTCCCTGCGGAGGAGGTTGAGGAGACCCGGATCAAGGCCGCGGCGCTCCTGGCTGCGCTGGGTTGCGACCCTGACCTCGTTACCAGCGCGGGTTGAGTAACCTAGAAGCTTGGACCGTGAAGCGTTCACGCCCGAATCACCAGAATGAGAGTCCCGTGGCACACGAGCACGACCGCACCCCATACGGCGTAGAGATCGACGAGGACGTCTATGACTTCGCCGCGATCCAGGCGAAGTGGCAACCCATCTGGGACGAGCTCGAACCGTTCCGCACGAGCGACCCCGACGACACCCGTCCGCGCAAGTACGTGCTCGACATGTTCCCGTATCCCTCCGGCGACCTGCACATGGGCCACGCCGAGGTCTACGCGCTCGGCGACATCGTCGCCAGGTACTGGCGCCAGCAGGGCTTCAACGTGCTGCACCCGATCGGCTGGGACTCCTTCGGGCTCCCGGCGGAGAACGCCGCCATCAAGCGCGGCATCGACCCGCGCGGCTGGACCTACGACAACATCGCCCAGCAGAAGAAGAGCATGAAGCTCTACGCTGCCTCCTTCGACTGGTCCCGCGAACTGCACACGAGCGACCCCGAGTACTACAAGTGGAACCAGTGGCTGTTCCTCCAGCTGTACAAGAAGGGCCTCGCCTACCGCAAGGACAGCTGGGTCAACTGGGACCCGATCGACCAGACCGTGCTCGCGAATGAGCAGGTGCTTCCGGACGGCACGAGCGACCGCAGCGGCGCGATCGTGGTCAAGAAGAAGCTCACCCAGTGGTACTTCAAGATCACCGACTACGCCGACCGCCTGCTCGACGACCTGAACCAGCTCGAAGGCACCTGGCCGGCCAAGGTGCTCAACATGCAGCGCAACTGGATCGGCCGCTCCATCGGCGCCGACGTCGACTTCGCCATCGAGGGCCGAGAGGCGGTCGTGAGCGTCTTCACGACCCGCCCGGACACGCTCTTCGGCGCGACCTTCATGGTCGTGGCCCCGGACTCTGACCTCGCAGCCGAGCTCGTCGCCGACTCCACTCCCGAGGTGCGCGAGCGCTTCCAGGACTACCTCGTGCAGATGCAGAAGAGTACCGACATCGAGCGCCAGGCCACCGACCGGCCCAAGACCGGCGTCTTCCTCGAGCGTTACGCGATCAACCCGGTCAACGGCGAACGCCTGCCGATCTGGGCAGCGGACTACGTCTTCGCGGACTACGGCCACGGCGCCGTGATGGCCGTCCCCGCGCACGACCAGCGCGACCTCGACTTCGCCCTGAAGTTCGGCCTGCCCGTCCGGGTCGTCGTGGACACGACGGCGCCCCTGACCGGCACCCTGCCCGTGATCACCCCAGGCATGATCGACGGCACGGAGGAGCTGCCAACCACTCCCGCGCCGCTCGACCCCGCTGAAACCGGCGTCGCGCTGGCCGGGGAAGGCCGCCTGATCAACTCCGGAGCACTCACCGGGCTCAGCAAGAACAACGCGATCAAGCGCATCGTCGAACAGCTCACCCAGGACGGCACCGGCAGGTCCGCCAAGAACTACCGGCTGCGCGACTGGCTGATCTCCCGCCAGCGCTACTGGGGCACCCCGATCCCGATCATCCACGGCCAGGACGGCGCCGAGATCCCCGTGCCCGAAGACCAGCTGCCGGTGCTGCTGCCCTCGACCGAGGGCCTCGACCTCAAGCCGAAGGGCACCTCCCCGCTCGGCGGCGCCACGGACTGGGTCAACGTCCCGAACCCGATCGACGGCACCCCGGCCCGCCGCGACGCGGACACCATGGACACCTTCGTCGACAGCTCCTGGTACTTCCTCCGGTTCCTGAACCCGAACGACGACACCCAGGCGTTCGACCCGAAGGAAGCCGAGAAGTGGGCTCCCGTCGACCAGTACGTCGGCGGCGTCGAGCACGCCATCCTGCACCTGCTGTACGCCCGGTTCATCACCAAGGTGCTCTTCGACCTCGGCTATGTGACCTTCACCGAGCCGTTCACCGCACTGCTCAACCAGGGCATGGTCATCCTCGACGGCACGAAGATGTCCAAGAGCAAGGGCAACCTCGTCTACTTCACCGAGGAGATCGACCAGTTCGGCGTCGACGCCGTGCGCCTCACGATGGCCTTCGCCGGCCCGCCGGAGGACGACATCGACTGGGCCGACGTGTCCCCGGTCGGTTCCGCCAAGTTCCTCGCCCGCGCCTGGCGCATGGCCAAGGACGTCACAAGCGCACCGGACGTGCTGTGGAAGACCGGCGACCCGGCCCTCCGCCGCGTCACGCACCGTTTCCTCGCCGACGCGCCCGGCCTGATCGAATCGTTCAAGTTCAACGTCGTCGTCGCCCGGTTGATGGAGCTCGTGAACGCGACCCGCAAGGTCATCGACACGGGCGCAGGCCCGGCGGATGCCGCGGTGCGCGAGGCCGCCGAGGCGACCGCCATGGCGCTCAACCTGTTCGCGCCGTACACGGCGGAGGACATGTGGCAGCGCCTCGGCTATGAGCCGTGCGTCGCGCTCGCTCAGTGGCGCAAGGCCGACCCGCGGCTCCTCGTCGAGGAATCCGTCACGGCCATCGTGCAGGTCGACAACAAGGTGCGCGAGCGCCTCGAGGTCTCGCCGAAGATCGCCGCTGACGACCTCGAGGGCCTCGCCCGGGCGTCCGCTTCGGTCATTCGCGCGATCGGGGACCGGGAAATCGTCCACGTGATCGTCCGGGCGCCGAAGCTCGTGAGCATCGTCACCAAGCCCGTCTGAGCTCCTGACGGCGGGAAGCCCTGGGGCACTGAAGGGCCCTGAGGCTTCTCGGAGCGCCCGCCGATGCGCCTGGCGGGCCCTCGACAGGCTCGGGGCCGGGCCGGTTGTCCACCGGTCCGGTCCTCGAGCGGCGCCCCGCCCGGTGGCGCGCTTAGCCTGCCCGGATGGAGACTCCAGGGCCATCGGCCTGGCCGGAATGGGAATCAGAGCCAGAACATGGCCACGATTCCGGCATGGATTCCGGCCGTGATTCCGGCCTGGATCGCGACCGTGGGCACGTCGAGCGGCGGGCGCCCGCCGACGGGGCCGACCCGTTCCGTGGCCGCATGTCGCCGCTCGACACGCTCGCGCCCGCTGCCCGCCGGCCGAACCGGGCTCGGCTCCGGATCGGCCTGGGCGCGGCGGTCGTGCTCCTGCTCGCCGCTCTCCTCATTGCGGTGATCGTCACCGCGATCGGGCCGCAGGCCGGACAGCACGTGCTCGTCCCCGCGCCGAGCGGAGCCGGGGGCCGCGGAACGTCGACAGCCTCCCCAGGCGCCGGCTCAGCGTCCGGTCCGTCCGGTTCGCCCGGCACCAACTCGGGCGCGTCCGGTCCCGCGTCCGGAGCGGCCGGCTCCGGAACCTCGCGGGCCTCGCCGTTTCCGGGGGCCACCACTGCCCCCGTCATCCTCGTGCATGTTCTCGGCGCCGTTCTCCGGCCGGGACTGTTCGAACTGCCGGTCGGTGCTCGCGTGGTCGATGCCGTGTCCGCAGCTGGGGGATTCACAGCGGCGGCTGATCCGGCGGGGACCAACCTCGCCAGGCCGCTCGCGGATGGCGAACAGGTCTACCTGCCCGCGATCGGTGAGACGGTGCCTGGCGGTGCGGCTGGAACGGGTGGCCCCGGCGGAAGCGGGGCAGGTTCGGGTGGCGGTGCCGGGCTTCCCGCCGTGAAGGTCAATCTCAACCGGGCGACGGCGGCCGAGTTGGATGCGCTGCCGCGGATCGGACCGGCCATGGCGCAGCGCATCGTCGACTACCGGTCCGCCAACGGTCCGTTCGCCTCCGTCGAAGACCTGCGGAACGTGACAGGCATCGGGGACAAGACCTTCGAGGCCCTGAAAGACCTCGTGACGGTGTGAGGGCGTGACGGTGTGAGGGCGTGACGGTGCGAGGTCGTGACGGAATGAGGTCCGCGGCAGGTCTGGCAGGTCGGGCAGGTCCGGCAGGTCCGGCAGGCTCGGCGGGAACGGATGCGCGGCTGGTCGCGCCTGCGGCACTGGCTTGGGCGACGGCCTGGTGGCTCACGGGTGCCCCGGCGTTCGCCGGGCGGGTCGCCACACTCCTGTGGGCGCTCGTGGCCGCGATCGCCGTCGCCGTCGCCATCTCCATCGCCGCGGACGCGGTCTCCGCGGCGCACAGGGAGCACTCCCGTCCGGCGTCCCGCCCGGCTTCCTCCCGGGAGTCCGACAGGGAGTCCGACAGGGAGTCCGACCCGCCCGCCTGGAGACGCGCGCCGCGATGGCGCACGACCGGATGGCGTGCTGCCCGGGTGTCGTTGGCCGCAACCGTCCTGGTCTGCGTGACGGCCGCGGCTCTCCTGGCGTCGCTCGTCGCGGTCGCGGCGACGGACCGCCTGCCTGCCGAGATCGCAGGCATCGCCGCGACTCATTCGACCGTCACGGCCCGGATCGTGGTCCGTTCGGTTCCGGCGAGCGCTCCGGCCCTGTCGGGTTTCGGCGGCACAGGTTCCGACGCCGTCGGCGGTGCAGACGCCGGGAGCAGGCGCATCCGGTTCAGGGGCACCCTCGTCGCGGTGCGTACGGTGACCGCACGGGCAGCGACATCGACTGCGACAGCGGCGGTGACTCCCGGGGCGCGTGAGGGACTGTCCGTGCCCGTCCTCGTGTTCGCCGCTGCGGCAGCGGCGGACGGCCTGCGGATCGGCGCGACCGTGAGCCTGGATGCGACACTCGTGGCCACGGAACCGGGAGACGCCGCCGCGCTTCTGGTCTTCGGCGACGGGCGACCGGTGCCGGTCGCCGCGGCGCCGTGGTGGCTGGACTGGGCGGATGCGTTGCGCTCGCGCTTCGCCGCCGCGGCCGAGGAGCTGCCGGGAGACGGGGGAGCGCTGTTGCCCGGGCTTGCAATCGGGGACATGAGCGCCGTCGGCGACGACCTCGACGCGGCGATGAAGTCCAGCGCGCTAATCCGTCGTTACTAACCGCTATTGCGCCGCATGTTTATACTGTGGGCATGGATGACCTCGACTACTTGGACACGCCGAATTGCCCATACTGTCTGGTACCCATGGAGCCCGTGGAGAAGGTGAGGGCAACGGTTTGGGAGTGCCCGGTATGTCGGTTGGTGAAGATGTGATTCGGGACCACTAGAAATGCATGTGATCTGGGTCGATATAGTCCGAACCATGAGTTGGGATATTTGCACGATCATTTGCCTCTACGTTGTTTCATTTCTATTGCCGATATTCGGCTTGTGGGGCCTGTATCAAACGGCCGTCAGCGATGCGAATCGGTACAAGAGCGCGCCGGGTACGGGCGTCGACGAAGAGGTGAGCATCGGAAAATTCAATGTCATGGTGGAAAGTCTTCAACGCACGACACTTGACCGACCAAAGGCCGCGAGGCGGGACTTCTTTTTCATCGGCCTAGGGGTGTTTCTTGGATCTTTTGCCAGCATCTGGTCGGTCATAAAGCCTTTTCTTTCCTAGATCACATACAAAACGGCCCGTCTCGCATATCGCGGGGCGGGCCGTTGTTTCGTGCAGACTTACCCGACGTTCTGCGCTGAGATGCTGGACGAGCAGAGTTCGGCGGCGCTGTGGCCGTAGGATACTGCCGACACGAATACCGTCCTACTAGTGGAGTACTTCGGTGACGGTCATATCGTGCGGAATACTTGTAAACCGCATTTGTTCAGGTCATGTTCTGGTGCTGTGGAGTTGACGCCGATCTCTCCGTCGCCCGAGGTCAATCGGCGCGGTATTCGTCCTGCTATTGGACGGGCAGAGAGAGTTTCTTGATGACGAGTTCAGTGGTCGCAGACAGCACTTCGTTCAACATTGGGACGTTTTTGCCCTCGTCGATAATGCCGAAATATCCCAGTGATCGATCGAAGGTCAACGGGACATGCGTTTCCGTCGCAGCGACCCAAAGGTTCGCGCTGACGGTGCCCGTCTCGAGCGGGCCTGTTCCAACCGGCTCCACGAGGACAAGGTTGCCCGTCACGATGTCTATCCAGGCTGCAGACCATCGCGACTCATCCCAGTTTAACCCTCGTTCCGCAGCCTCCGGAAACCGAAGTTTCAGAGTCGTCACTATCGCCGAGTCTCGCTTTTTTGTATCGAGCTTGAACCATTCGCTCATATCGCACCTTTCACTGGTTGAGGGTGACTCCAAACTAGCGGTGAGATGGGCGTACTTCTGTCCTATCGGGCTATTCGCGTGTCACGGTATCGGGTGGCGACGTCGTTAGCGTGACATGTCACGTGACGCCGGGGCCACTCGGAGGGGATTTTTCTTGACGCGGGTCCTGTGCGCCCCTAGGGCGCTGGACTTTTCGAGCCCCTACCCCTCGCATGCCTCTGACAGCCCATGTGCGCCCCGTGTGAGCGCCGTTGCCGTGGCGGGGTGCGCTTGTATTTATCCACACCCCGTGCCTTGTGCTGGGCGTGTGTGGCGGGGTAGGTGGTGGCGTGTGTTCCGCGAGTAGATATAGACAACCCCGGCCCGCTGTGTGGTGGGCCGGGGTTGTCTGGTGGTGCGGTGCGCAGGTGGTGTCATAGAGCAGCAAAGAGGGATGCTCTCGGCCACCTTCGTTCTAGGCCACACGGTGTCCGGGCGTGGCTTCGTGACGTTGACGCGGGGAACCCGGTAAGGGTGTGGCGGGGGATCATTCCCGTGGGTCCACACCCCTGGCGGGTGGGCTAGAAGGTGGGGGTGATGAGTCCCGTTCCGTTGATGACGGCGACGGACTGCGGGAGCCTGTGAGCGAGTGCCATGTAGTTGTAGACGCGGGCGTAGAGACTGTTCTGGCTGGCGTAGGTCTGCGGGAAAACTTCGGCCCGGATGCTCGATTCGTAGAGCCAGGAGTCGTCGGCCTTCACGATGAGGATCGGGTCCTGGTTGGTGCCCGCGCCCAGGTTGGTGGGCACGTTCGGGTCGATAACGACCGGGAGGCCGAACATTTCACCGACGACGCCCTGCGCAGCACCGGTGGAGCTGATGCCGGAGGCGTTGAGGGGTCCGCCTGCTGCGGGCAGGATCACGGCCCGGTTGGCCCCGTCGACCTGGACTGCGGCCCATGCCCAGCGGCGGGGGTGCATGACGATGTGTGTCGGGGACAGGAACCGGGCTGTCTGCACGGCCTGCACTGCCTGACCGATCTTGGAGTAGAGCTTGCCCACGCCCATGAATGCGGGGGCGGCGTCGGTGTAGGTCACTGCGGTAGTGCCGGGGAGGTTCAGCAACCCGTAGGGCTGTGCGGTGCCGGTGCCGTTGAGGACGAGGTTGCCGACCTGTCGGGCGTAGTCCGCGATCAGGTCGCCCAGGATGACCCGGTCGATGGTGCCGGCCATTGGCGACTGGTCGAAGAGCTGCAGCGAGAGTACCTGACCGCCTGCGATCGTGTACACGCTCGCGGGAACGGTGGTCGAGGTCAGGTCGGTCTGCTGAATCCCGGTGTTCTGCGTGACCTGCAGGGCGGTCGCGGTGCCGGTGTTGACCTTGGGAATGTTGATGATGTCGGTGCCGCCGGGCAGCTCGAGCTTGGTGAGGATATCCGCCGTTGCCCGGGCCGGGCGAAGCGCTGCGACGTAGTCATCGATCAGCCAGAGCGGCGGGGCGAATTCTCCGCCTGAGCCTGCGCTGGTGTTGATGGCACGCAGCTCGGTGATGTTCTTCTGCCGGAGCGTGTCGTTGAACTGGCGGGAGTGGCGGTCGAGCCGTTCGCAGGCTCCGCTGTTGCCGCTACGGGCCTCGAGGAGGTCCTTGAAGTAGGACTCTCGTCCGTTCTGGACGTACACGCCCCCGTCGTTGGTCTGCGTCTGGTACTCGTATCCGGATCGAGACTCGTTGAAACGACCTGTCTTAGCGATGTCGACGATAGCCCTGCGCTTTTCGTTGGCAACGGCCAGGGCGATCTGGGCGCGATTCTCCTCGATCCGGCCGGTGAGCGTGGCCTCGGTCCTCAGTGCGTCGTCGAGGTCGCGTGTTTCGTTAGCGCTGAGTTGGCGGTCAAATTTCTGCGCTCGAGCTGCAAGCTCCGTGACGAGGCCATTGGCGGCGTCCCGCTGTTCGAGCAGTGTTGCTTCGTAAAGGGAAGGATCAGTAGTCATGCTGTGTACTCCTGGGAGATTCGCCGGGCAGGCCTCGGCTGGTGTGGATGGAAGGTAAGCGGCGGGCCTTAGGCGTCATCCAACGCGGCCTGTCGTACCCGGTAACCGAATCCACGGCATCTCGGGGGCGTGAGCCTGACCTGTTCGCGGTGCCCCTCCGGGCGAGTGTCGCAACAAACCAGCTACGCTGATTCTACCGGATGCCGTGGTGAATACCGGAAAACTCGTCGCCGCGCCCGTCATTTCGACTCGTCCGAGTAGACGAAGACGGTCTCGGGCTTGGAAACGAAGTCCACCTCGGCCGTGCGCCCGGGCTCAGGATCGAGGATCCAAGCCAGGGCACGCACGGACTCGTCGAGGTAGTGCGCGCGAACCTTGGGCGAAGTGTTCGCGGCATCCTCGAGAGCTAGCCCGCGGATGACCGCGAACACTTGCAGTTGCTCCTGGTCGAGCGCGACGAGGTTGAGCACCCGTTGCAGCACCTTGTTGACGAG
Organism: Cryobacterium sp. 10I5; assembly: GCF_035019865.1. Taxonomy (NCBI): domain Bacteria; kingdom Bacillati; phylum Actinomycetota; class Actinomycetes; order Micrococcales; family Microbacteriaceae; genus Cryobacterium; species Cryobacterium sp. 10I5. Next base: position 153,094 of record NZ_JASJVI010000001.1, on the reverse strand, counting down.
GCGGGGGTCGATGTCGTGCGGCTGTTCGGTCATTTTCAGTTCCCTTTCTTGGTGTTCGTCTTGTATCGCTTGCCTGCCCAGATGCCAGCCTTGGGGCGGTCGAGCTCCCCATAGGCTGCACAGAGGTCGTACACGGGGCATGTGCGGCAGATGGGCGCGAGGGTTGCCGCGGGTACGACATCCGAGATGAAGCGGTCGTCGTCCTTGCAAGCGGGATCGGTGGTGAACATGGCGAACTGCAGGCGCTCGAACGCATCCGTTGCCTTGGTCATGCGGCCACCGCCTGCCGTGCTGCCTGGTGGTCGTCGTCTCTCATGCCGCAGATACCAACCGCTCGGGATTGTGGAGCCATAAGCGGGCGCGAACACACTCGGCAGGCCAGCCCCTCGGCCTCGTTCGTGACCTGTGAGGGGTGGCTGAGTTGCATCCCGTCGGTTCCGTCGGTCTTGGCGGTTCCGTCGGTTTGAATGCGAGGGGTAACGCCCATGCGCCGCCATGCTGCAGCGAGGGTTGCCCGGTGATACCCCCGCGCGCTGTCACCCTGCCGCTGGGAGTGGATCTTGAATCCGGTAACCATCATTCGGCCCAGTCGCTGCACGGTGAGGTCCTTTCCGAAGAAACTCTCGGAGCTCCACATGAGGGGGTTGTGACGGATGAGCCTCGAGACAAGATCCGTTGTGGCGATGAAGCCGGCGTCGTCGGGCCATGCCGCGTAGACATCTCGAATCAGAGAGACGGCGGGAGGCACGTTTGCGATACCGTCCTCTTTGTCCATGGCGGTTGCCTCGATGTCGCGCACGATGAGTTCGTCCGCGATAGATGCCCACTTCTCCCCTGCAGATGAAGCGACGCGCTTGATTGGATACCAACGCTCTTTGATGCGCCCAATGGTGCCCTCTGGGATCGATGGGCGAGCGGACCTGACCGTCTCCCGCACTACCTCTGCTGCAGCCGCTAGACGCGCCCCTAGCGCTTGTGCGTCCTCGTCGATTTCTTCCCAGTCGGACGATTCGACGACGCCCTCGAGGTCAGGCAGGAGCAGTACACGGATACAGCGCGAGCGCGTGTCGTCGGGGAGCGCAGGGGCGTTGCCGGCCATTGCCACGGGGCTGAAGGTAGACATCTCCGAGACTTCCCAGGTGCCGCCCTTTGCCGGCACGAGTACCGGTCGAGTTGCACCCCGCTTGTACCCGGAGTTGAGTACCGCGATGAGGTCTTCGACGCCTGGTTTCTTCGGGTCCAACGATCGATCTACCTCGTCGATAAGGATCGTTCGCATACCCGCGTTGAGCATCCGCGTTAGGAGCGCGGGGGAGGACAACGATGCAGCCTGCACGGGGTTGAGGCAGAGACGTGAAAGGTGCTCGAGCACGGTCGTCTTGCCTGAGCCGTGCATGGGGGAGTCGAGCACGAGGCGCGGGGTTGAGTACGTCTCGAAACATAGGTGCGTGTGCGCTGCCCAGAGGGTGAGCAGGTCTAGGTCCCGGTCCTCCATGACGCATACGAACCGGGCGAGCCAGCCGCGCACATCGTCGAGCACCCTCTCCATTGAATCGACGGAGCCGACGGAACCGACGGAACCGACGGCGCTCATCGTGCACCGCCTGAGTAGATCTCGGCGCGGGTGATTTCCAGATCGGCGCGTGACGGGCCGATTTTGATCGGCTGGCGAGGGTTAAAGAGCGCCGAGTAGTAGCGCCCCGCATCCGCATTAGCCTGGGCGAGAGCAGTCTCGAGGCGGGTGTACTCGGGCAGCAGTGAGGCGAGCGCGAGGCGGTGCCCATGCAGCACGAATCCTTGCAGCGCCCCGGTGAGGTCGTCGAGGTTGATTTCGTCGCTCTGCAGGCGTGCCAGCTCGACGGCTAGGCGATTCTCGACGCTTGCGCCGATGAGTGTCACGGGTTTTGCCGGGTTGGACTGATCCGGCTTTAGGCTTACAGTGGTTGCGTTGGTGAGCTCTTGGGCCGCTCCATTTGCCGTGGGGCAGCTTTTCTCTGCGCTCACGCGGATGCACCGACAGACGGGCGCAACAGAGCCGCGATCCGGTCTCGCTGCTCAGGAGTGAGCGGGGGAGCCGAGGCGACTACGCGGGCGACGTGTTCCTCAAGGCGCTCCGCCTTGAGCTGTCGTCGCAGCTCCGTAGTGTCGGCGGAAGGGTTCTTCTTGATCGTGTGCGCGATCTTGGATCGCGTCTTTGTCCAGTCACTCATGGAGTCCTCGCAGGGGCGTGTGAATCTACGCCCTGCTACTCACGCGAGCTTTTAGCGCCGAACTTGTTTATCTCGGGGTATTCGACGCCCCGGTCTTGCAAGTACAACCTAGCACTAGCGCTCACACCTCGTAGGACACGACGCGCCGGGAATTCGGTTTCCAAAGCTCGTTTAACGCTTCTTCGATCTTGGCCTCGGTGATCTGCCGATCCGTGGGGCACTTATTGCACATCAGGAGAGCCTTTTGCTTGCCTTGTGGTCGTCCCTGGTCGGATGGCGTGGTCCCGTCCGGCAGTGCATAGGTGAACACGGTGCGAGCGCTGCCCGGCATCGTCGACATTCGAAACTGACCGAGGATTCCATGCCCATTACGACAAATGAAGTCGATACCGACAGCATCGTCCTCGAGAATGGGGGTTCCCTTAGCGTCGCGCTCGCCCACCCAAACGTGCCCGTCCCGCCTCGCCTTTTGCGCCGATACGCTGTACCTACGGGAACCTGGACGCTTGCCACTCAGTGGATCATTCATTTAGATCGGCCCTCTCCGGCGTTGTGCGCCCCGGCCTACTCTCGCAGGCCGGGGCGTTGTCGAGCTTGGGTCAGGCGGTTTCTGCGGTCTGGATCAGTGCAAGTATCAACACGACGACTGACAGCGGGACGGTGCTCATGATTTCCGACACACGGATCGTGTCCCAGTTAGGGTGCGCTTCCATCCACGCCTGCGCGCTCAGCGTGTCCATGCGGTCAGCCATGCTGCGGAGCCATGCAGGGAACGCTTCGTAGTTGTCGGCCTCGGCGCGGAAGTCGGCGGCGGTCATCTCGCCGTAGCCCTCGTACTGGATATCCCCGACGACCCCGTGTCTGCTCGACCAAATGGTCGCCTCGACGGTACTGCCGTCGAACTTTTCCTTCACGACCTCGTGCGACCACTTGGTGCTGTCGGACTCGTTCGGGTCGTGCGCCCACCCGTTGCAACCCTCGACTCCACAGGGCGTGTTCTGGGCGTCGGCGAGCGCTGCGTCGTGGGTGGTCTCGGTGAGGGGCTTGTGGTTTACAGTGATACTCATATCGATATTCCTTTTCGTTTTGTGTATCGGTGGTTACCCCTGGACTTCTAGCGCAGTCCGGGGGTTCTTTCATAACTACCAGTGACCTATGACAGCCACTCGATAGCTACAGTTTCGGGGTCAAACACTCGCGTGTTTCCCTGTCTGGAAATTCGCACCGCGAGAAGTGCTCGGACAACGGCGCGCTTTGCGGGAAGCGTGAGCGCCGCCCACTTGGCCGGTATGTCGCCCGTGAGCAGGTCGAGGGGGATGGCTGCTGCGGTATCGCTCGCGGCGGTCTTCTCGTCAATGCGTTTGATCTTCGCCCGTAGCGGCTTCGCAGCATCCCTTACCGCCTGAGCCGTCAGGGTGCCGTCTGCAATCAACTCGGCAAGATCATCGAGTCTCGATTGAGCCGCCTCACGCTCGGCGTATAAGTGCTCCATGGGCGCGGCCTTCGGGCGCAGTGACTCGACGGCATCGGGCAGCTGTAGCCGGGCGACAATGATTCTCTCCACGACTTCATCGACTTTAACGACTGACCGCTGAACGCATCCGTTCACGCTGCAAAAATACGACCGCTGTGAGTCGCCGCGGTGCTTCACGTATATGACGCTTCCGCACTCGGCGCAGCGCGCGATGCCCGTGAGAAGGTACTTGGCGGCTGTGAAGGTGGATTTGCGCTTGCGCTTAGCGGCACCGCTCTGCCACGAACGCCATGTGGCCTCGTCCACGATCGGTTCCCACGCGCCTTTCTTTTGGACCTCCACGCCGTTGTAGGACGATATGCCCGCGTAGCGACTGTTCGTGAGAAGGTCCCGGACCTGGATGATGCCCCACGGTTTGCCTACGGGCGTCAGAACGCCTAGGTCGTTCAGGTGGCGCATGATCGCGTGACGCGGTGTGGCCTGCGCGTAGTAGCGGATCAGAACGTCGCTCAACACTTCGGCCTCTTCGGGCACCTGCACGACCTTGCCGCCCTCGCGCTTGTAACCGAACGGGCGACGGGAGAAGTGCCACTCTCCGGCCTCGGCCCTTTGCTTATAGGAGTTCTTTTGGCGCTCGGTTCGGTGTTCGCCCTCTTGGGTGGCAACGGAGCCCAGAATTCCAGCGACCATGCGGCCCGTGGGGGTGCTCAGGTCAACGTCGCCCGCTTGGACAGAGACGATTGTGAGCCCGTGGCGCTTGGCAACCTCTGTAATCCGCACGAGGTCGGTGAGCTTGCGATAGAGGCGGTCGGGGTGCCACACGATAACCGTGTCAGCGCCGCCGCTCTCAACTATCTGAAGGAGACTCTCGAACGAGGGACGCCGAACGCCCGTTGTCGCTGAGATGTCGTTGTCGCTGAGTTCCGTTACCACGTCGAGCTTCTTACGCTTCGCCAGGGCACGGCAATCCTTGAGCTGGCGAGTCACGCCGGCCTCTTCGCCCGTCTTGTCGAGCGACTGTCTGGTGTAGATGATGGCCTTCATATGATGACGGTAACACACGACGTATCAGCGCGCTCAGCCATCTGACCGCGGTCAGCGGCGCGAATTGCGCGGTCCTGATCGCGATCATCATGCTGCTCGGCGGTCGGTTCCGGCTCGGCCGGCTCCGACTCGGTCGTGGCGCGCGGATCACCCTGTCGCTCGCGGCGCTGGTGGGATTCGTCGTGCTCGTGACCCCGGAACCGAGCGTGCTGCGCGCCGCGGTGATGGCGGCGGTGCTCCTCATCGGAGTGGGCGTCGGAAGGCCTGGTCGCGGACTGCCCCTGCTCGCGCTGTCCGTCGTCGTGCTGCTCGCGACGGACCCCTGGCTCTCCCGAAGCTACGGGTTCGCGCTCTCCGTGCTCGCCACCGGCGGTCTTCTCGTGCTCGCCGGCCCGCTGACCCGGTCCCTGGCCCGGTGGCTTCCGACCGGGCTCGCGGCCGTGATCGCGATTCCGCTCGCCGCCCAGCTCGCCTGCCAGCCCGTGCTCGTGCTGCTGAGCCCCACCTTTCCGCTCTACGGAGTGCCGGCCAACCTGCTCGCAGAACCGGCGGCCCCGCTCGGAACGGTCCTCGGCCTCGCCGCGTGCCTGCTCCTGGGCTGGTTTCCCGGCCTGGCGGGCGTCGTGCTCTGGTCGGCGTGGGTTCCCTCCGCCTGGATCGCGGCCGTCGCGCGGACCACGGCCGCGCTGCCGGGAAGCAGCCTGCCCTGGGTCGGCGGGCCGTTCGGTGTGGCCGTCACCGTTCTCCTCACCGCGGCAGTGCTCGTGCTGCTCCTTCGCCGGGGCACAGCGACCGGGGCGCGGGCCGGAATCGGGGAGCGCGGCCTCGGCCTCCGCCCTGGCCGCGACGGCACGTCTCGATCACGGCAGGGTGAGGGAAGCGGGGCCCGGCGCCCTCGACGGCCGCGTGCAGGTGGAACCGGCCGGACCCGTTCGGCCCTCGATGGCTGGTCGGCGGCCGCGCTCGTCGTGCTCGTGCTGTTCGTCGGCGGGTATGCGGGCACCCTGATCGGACAGGCCGTCGGCCGGGCCGTGACGTTTCCCGCCGACTGGCAGATCGCCGCGTGCGACATCGGTCAGGGTGACGCCGTCGTCGTGAGGGATCACGGGGCTGACCGGGACCGCTTCGCGCTCGTCGACGTCGGACCGGACCCGAAGCCCTTGCAACGCTGCCTGAGTTCGCTCGGGATCGACCGCATCGACCTCCTGGTGCTGACCCACTACGACATGGACCACATCGGCGGAATCGCGGCCGTGATCGGCCGGGTCGGCACCGCGCTCGTCGGCATCCCCGAAAACGCGCAGGACGAGCGTCTGCACGCCCGGCTCGCCGAGGGCGGCGCCGAGGTCCGACAGGCAGCGAAAGGCGACGCGGGCACGCTCGGCGGCCTGCGCTGGGACGTGCTCTGGCCCGTACGCGGCGGATCGGAGATGCAGACCGGTAACCCGGGAAGCGTCACGATCGAATTTGACGGGCGCGGCATCCGCTCGGTTTTTCTCGGCGACCTCGGAGAGGACGCCCAGGACGCGCTCGACCGGGTGTCGGCTCCGGGCAGGGTCGACGTCGTCAAGGTCGCCCACCACGGCAGCCGCGACCAAAGCCCCCAGTTCTATGCCGAGCTGCACGCAACGGTGGGCCTCATCTCCGTCGGCGCCGACAATCGCTATGGTCACCCGACCGTCTCCCTGCTCGACCTGCTCCGCTCGGTGGGCACCCTCGCCGTGCGCACCGACCGGCAGGGGCTCTCGGTCGTCGCGCCGGACGCCGCCGGGGGAGGCGCCCTCGCTGTCTGGACGGAGAAGGGCGGCTGACGCCGATCACGTGCCGAGGGTGAGTGTCCCCGGTGCCGGTTAGGCTGGAAACCCTGAGCCCGCCCCTGAGCCGGTCAGGGGAGAGGACTCGCGTGGCCGTCCGCAGCGCAGCACCCGCCAAGACCGCGCGCGCCGGCAAGGCCGTCGCGATCCCGCAACTCGCCTGGCACGAGGTCCGGCCGGCGCCCATCGTGCTCGTCTCCGGGACCGAGACCTTCCTCGCCGAACGGGCCATCCGGCAGCTGCGTGACTTCCTCAAGCTCGAGGACCCGAGCCTCGAGATCAGCGACGTGCTCGCAGACAGCTACGCGCCCGGTGAACTCCTCACGATGGCGAGCCCGTCGCTGTTCGGCGAACCGCGCCTGATCCGGGTCACGAATGTGGAAAAGTGCAGCGACACCTTCCTCGCCGAGGCCCTCGACTATCTCGAGAACCCCGCGGACGACACCTACGTCGTGCTCCGCCATGCGGGCGGCGTGCGCGGCAAGAAGCTCCTCGACACCATCCGGTCCGGCCTCGGCGGCGGCATCGAGATCGTCTGCGCCGAACTCAAAAAGGACACCGACCGGCACGACTTCGCCGCGGCCGAATTCCGCACGGCGGGCAAGCGGGTCAGCGGCAGCGCCCTGCGCGCCCTCGTCGCGGCCTTCTCCGGGGACCTCGCCGAACTCTCTGCTGCGTGCCAGCAGCTCATCGCGGACTCGACCTCCGAGGTCACGGAGACCACGGTCGACCGGTACTACGGCGGCCGCGTCGAGGCGAACGCGTTTAAGGTCGCCGACGCGGCGATCGCCGGCAAGTACGGCGACGCTCTCGTCATTCTGAGGCACGCGCTCACCTCCGGCGCAGACCCGGTGCCCGTCGTCGCGGCCTTCGCGATGAAGATCCGCACCATGGCCAAGGTCTACGGTGCCCGGGGCGGGTCCGGCCAGCTCGCCGGCCAGCTCGGCCTGGCGCCCTGGCAGGTCGAACGCGCCCAGCGCGACCTCCGCGGCTGGACAGATGAGGGCCTCGGACGGTGCATCGTCGCCCTCGCCGAAGCGGATGCCGCGGTCAAGGGCGCCGAACGGGATCCCGTTTTCGCCCTCGAACGCCTGATCGGGGTCATCGCCCGCCGCGGCGAGGACTGACCTGCCAACGTACCCCTGCCAGCCCGTAACGGCTTCATTCCCAGTGTGACACCATAATCGCTTGACATGACACCACGCTGGTGTCACCATGGTGACATGGAACTCGGACAGTACGTCACCGACCTGCAGCGCCAGTTGGCGGAGACCGCGGCGAACGGCGCGGAGGACACCCGTGCCGTCGCGGAACGGCTCGCCGCCGGACTGGATGCCGCGACGAGGCTCGTGCTCCTCGACGTCCTGTCGGCCGCGGTCGGCGAGATCACCCGCGACCTCGCGCCCGGTTCGGTCGACCTGCGGCTCCGCGGCCGCGAGATCGAGTTCGTGGTCACCCAGCCGAACTCCGAGTCCGACGCCGAGGAACGTCAGCCCGCCGCCGTCGACCTCGACGACACGAGCACCTCGCGCACGACGCTCCGCCTCCCGGACGCCCTCAAGACCCGGGTGGACGAGGCGGCGGCGGCCGACGGGCTTTCTGTCAACACCTGGCTCGTCCGCGCGATCGCGGCCGCCCTCCAGCCCCGGCAGCGCCGCTCAGCGCAACGCACGCTGCGCACCGGGGACAACTTCGCTGGCTGGGCGCGCTGACCGGCCCGGCCCCGGCATCCACCAGCATCACCCCGACGCACCACACACACCGGACTCGCGCCACACACACGCACCGGTCTCACACCAGCCCACAGAAAGGGACGCGCCAGCATGCCCGCATACAGTACCCCCGGCCCCATCGACCTCGCCATCAACCTGCCCGTCGGCATCGTCGAGGTGCTCGCCGGCGACCGCCCCGACACCATCGTGACGGTGGCGCCGACAAACCCGGCGAAGGCCGTCGATCGCAGGGGAGCGGAGGAGACCCGGGTCGAGTTCGACGGCAGCCGGTTGACCATCACCGGGCCGAAGCCCCGCTTCAGCGTCATCGGCCCGACCGAGTCCGTCGACGTGAAGGTCGAGCTGCCCACCGGCTCGCGGCTGACCGTCGAGATCAGCGTCGGCGGCGTGCGAACCGTCGGCCGGCTCGGCGCGACCCGCGTCAAGGCGTCGACCGGCGCCGTGAACCTCGACGCCACGGGCGACCTGTGGCTCCGCGCCTCCCACGGCAACGCGTCGGTGACCACCGCAGACGGCGGCATCGACATCACGGCGGACCACGGTCAGATCCGGATCGGCACCGTCACCGGAGACGCCGTGCTCAAGGCGTCGCACGGCAGCATCCTGATCGGTGAATCGGGCGGCGACCTCGAGGCGAAGCTCTCCTACGGCGACCTCGACATCACCACGGCGCTCGCCTCCGTCTCGGCAAAGACCGCGTACGGCAGCATCCACCTGCACGAGGTGTCGAGTGGTTCGGTCCAGCTCGACAGCGGCTTCGGCCAGGTGACCGTCGGCGTCCGACCGGGCATCCCCGCCTGGCTCGATCTCGCCACGAAGGAAGGACGGGTGCACAACGAACTGGCCGGCGACCGGGCTCCCGACTCCGCCGAGCACACCGTCTCGGTCCGTGCGCGCACCCGTTTCGGCGACATTGCCGTCGAACGGGCCCGCTGACCCGGTGAAGCACAGCACCCAGCAACAGAAACAGCAGGGCAGTCAACCAGCAGAAGGGAATGACAGACATGACCAGACCGGCGATCGACGTCCAGGGGCTCCGTAAGGCCTATGGCGGAAAGACCGTGCTCGACCAGGTCGACCTCAGCGTCGAGGCGGGCACCGTCACGGCGCTGCTCGGCCCGAACGGCGCGGGCAAGACCACGACCGTGCACATCCTGTCCACGCTCGTGCGACCGGACGGCGGCACCGCCGTCGTCAACGGCTGCGACGTGGTGCGCGACCATGACGGCGTGCGCGCCGCGATCGGCCTCACCGGCCAATTCTCGGCCGTCGACGGCCTGCTCACCGGCGAAGAGAACCTCCGCTTGATGGCGAGGCTGCGGCACCTCGGGCCGAAACGCGGGGCCCAGCGGGTGGCGGAACTCCTCGAGCAGTTCGACCTCGTCGAGTCCGCGCGGAAGCCGCTCGTGACCTACTCGGGAGGGATGCGTCGCCGCCTCGACCTCGCCATGACCCTCGTCGCGGCGCCGAGGGTGCTCTTCCTCGACGAGCCGACCTCCGGCCTGGACCCGCGCAGTCGTCACACGATGTGGGACATCGTGCGTGGCCTGGTATCGGACGGCACGACGGTTCTCCTCACCACCCAGCACCTCGACGAGGCCGATGAGCTCGCCGACCGCATCGCGGTGCTCGACGGCGGCCGGATCGTCGCGAACGGCACGCCGGACGAGCTCAAGCGCCTCGTCCCCGGCGGGCACATCCGGCTGCGATTCACGGATGCCGCGGCGCTCGACGCCGCCGCCCGGCTGCTCGGCGACTCCACTCGCGATGAGGCAGGGCTCGCGCTCACGGTGCCGGGCGACGGCACGGTCGGCGCGCTGCGGGGCATCCTGGACCGCCTCGACAACGCAGGCGTCGAGATGGAGGACCTCAGCATCCACACGCCTGATCTCGACGACGTCTTCTTCGCCCTCACCGCCACCACAAACCGGTCCGCCCGGTCCGCCCGGTCCGCGCGGGCCGCTGAGGCCGAACCGGCTCGAACGAAGGGAACGGAGTCATGACCACACTCACCGCCACGCACGCACCGGCCTCTGGCCGGAGGTCGCATGTGATCGCAGACACTATCACGATGCTGCAGCGCAATCTGCTGCACATGGTGCGCTACCCCGGCCTCTCGCTGTTCACCATCCTCGGACCCGTGGTGGCGCTGCTGCTCCTCGTGTTCGTCTTCGGTGGAACGCTCGGGGCCGGCCTGCCCGGCGTCGACCCCTCCGGCGGGCGCGACGCCTACCTGGCCTATGTGATGCCCGGAATCCTCCTCATCACGATCGCCGGCAGCGCGGGCGGCACCTCGATCACCGTCGCCATGGACATGACGGAGGGAATCACGGCGCGCTTCCGCACCATGTCGATCTCGCGGGCCGCGGTCCTCGCCGGACACGTCGTCGGCAACACCCTCCAGGCCGTCATCGCCGTCGCGCTCGTGCTCGGCGTCGGCCTCCTGATCGGATTCCGGCCCACGGCGAGCCCGGCAGAATGGCTCGCGGCGGCAGGCCTGATCGTGCTCATCTCGTTCGCGGTGAGCTGGCTCGGCGTCGCGATGGGAATGCAGTCGAAGACCGTCGAGACGGCCAGCAACCTGCCCCTGCTCCTGACCCTCCTGCCGCTCCTCGGCAGCGGCTTCGTGCCGACGGCCTCGATGCCGGGGTGGCTGCAGTGGTTCGCAGAGTACCAGCCGTTCACGCCGTTCATCGAGAGCCTGCGCGGGCTGCTCCTCGGCACCCTGCCCGGCTGGAACCCGGTGCTCGCGATCGGATGGTGCGCCGTTCTGGCTCTCGTCGGCTACGCCTGGTCGATGGCGCTCTACGAGCGCAAGTCCGTGCGCTGACTGCACAACACGAAAAAGCCCCCGCCGGGTAGGCGGGGGCTTTTTCGCGAGCCGGAAATTCGGCCGGGTGATGCGGAGACTAGACGAGCGCGCCGACGGACTTGGCGAGCGCCGACTTCTTGTTTGCAGCCTGGTTGCGGTGGATGACACCCTTGCTGACGGCCTTGTCGAGCTTCTTCGACGCAATCGCGAGGCTGGCGACAGCCTTGTCCTTGTCGCCGGAGGTGACAGCGAGGCGCGCAGCGCGAACGGCGGTCTTGAACTCGCTCTTGACCGCCTTGTTGCGCTCCTGGGCCTTCTTGTTGGTGCCAATTCGCTTGATCTGCGACTTGATATTTGCCACGTTTATACGCTTTCGTTAGGTTCTTGTTCGGATGGGCCGCGTGGCGGTAGAGGGCGCCGTACGGCAAAATCGTGGTGGGGTGGGACCCAACACGCAAGCCAACAGGCAACGATACCAGTTAATCGGTCCGGTCGATAATCGGGTCGGGGAACGTCAGGGGAGCCGGGTCAGGACCCCGGCGAGCACGGCCGCGAAGCGTTCCGGCTGGGCAAGGCAGACCAGGTGCGTTGCCCGGGGGACGATGATGAGACGGCCGTCCCTGCACGCGGAGAGGAATCGCTTCTCGTGCAACCTGAACTGGTCGAAGGCACCGTTGACTAGCCAGACCGGCCCCGGGTATTCGGCCAGGCTCCGCAGCGGGTTCAGCGTAGCCGTCGCGCCGAGTCCGGCATCCATGACGCCGAGCGGAACCCCGCCGGCGAGGGCGTCGAGCGCACCTTCCCGGGGCAGCAGGACGCGCACGAGGGTTGTGTGCAGCCACAGGCCGTGGTCGGGGAGGAGACGGATCGCCCGGGCCAGGCTCCGGTAGGCTGCGAGCCCCGGCCCGGCCGGAACGAAGCTGCACCCAGCCGCGACGAGGCCGATCACCCGTTCGGGACGGGCGGCGGCGTATGCGATCGAGTAGTACCCGCCCAGGGACAGCCCGACCAGGAGCACCCGGCCGCCCAGTGCGGTCACACCCTCGTCGATCGCCCGGAGTGCCGCCGCGACCGTGAATTCTTCGTCGCTGCGCAATCCGTGGCCGGGCAGATCGATCGCCAGCGATGGATGTCCTGATTCGCTGAGGCGCGCCTGCTGCTGCCGCCACATGGTGCGCGAGGCCCGGATGCCGTGCACGAACAGCAGCGGGGTGGCTTCCGTCATCGTTCCTCCCGACGTTCGGGGCGACCGGTCGATAACGGGAGAGCATACTCGCGCGCGACGCATTGTCCCCGGGCGAAATCCGCGGCGGGCCCGAGCTATGGGAGAATTACCGGATCATGTCACCCAGACCCCTCACGGCGTTCCTGCCGGCCGCAACACCGCCGGCATTCATCCGTAACTTCTGCATCATCGCGCACATCGACCACGGCAAGTCCACCCTCGCCGACCGGATGCTGCAGATCACCGGCGTCGTCGACGACCGCCTGATGCGGGCCCAGTACCTCGACCGCATGGACATCGAGCGCGAACGCGGCATCACCATCAAGAGCCAGGCCGTGCGGATGCCGTGGGAACTCGACGGCCAGGCCTACGCGCTCAACATGATCGACACCCCGGGTCACGTCGACTTCACCTACGAGGTCTCCCGGAGCCTCGCTGCGTGCGAGGGCGCCATCCTGCTCGTCGACGCGGCCCAGGGCATTGAAGCCCAGACGCTCGCGAACCTCTACCTCGCCCTCGAGAACGACCTCACGATCATCCCGGTGCTCAACAAGATCGACCTCCCCGCCGCGGACCCGGACAAGTACGCGAAGGAACTCGCGAGCCTGATCGGCGGCAAGCCGGAAGACGTGCTGCGCGTCTCCGGCAAGACCGGCATCGGCGTCGCCGAGCTGCTCGACCGCGCTACCCGGCTCATCCCGGCCCCCGTGGGAGACCCGGACGCCCCCGCCCGCGCCATGATCTTCGACTCGGTCTACGACAGCTACCGCGGCGTCGTCACCTATGTCCGCATGATCGACGGCAAGCTCAGCCCGCGCGAGAAGATCCAGATGATGTCGACCCGGGCGACCCACGAGATCCTCGAGATCGGCGTCACGAGCCCGGAACCGACCCCGAGCAAGGGTCTCGGCGTCGGCGAGGTGGGCTACCTGATCACCGGCGTGAAGGACGTCCGCCAGTCCAAGGTCGGCGATACCGTCACGACCGCGTTGCGCCCCGCGACCGTGGCCCTGCCCGGCTACACCGAGCCCAAGCCGATGGTGTTCTCCGGCCTGTACCCGATCGACGGCAGCGACTACCCCGCCCTCCGCGAAGCACTCGACAAGCTCAAGCTCTCCGACGCCTCCCTCGTCTACGAGCCGGAGACATCCGTCGCCCTCGGCTTCGGGTTCCGCTGCGGCTTCCTCGGCCTGCTCCACCTCGAGATCATCACCGAGCGCCTCGACCGCGAGTTCAACCTCGACCTGATCACGACCGCCCCGAGCGTGATCTACGAGGTTTCGACCGACGACAAGAAGACTGTCACCGTGACGAACCCGAGCGAGTTCCCGGACGGGAAGATCGCCAAGGTCGAGGAGCCCATCGTCAAGGCCGCGATCCTCGCGCCCAAGGACTATGTCGGCGTCATCATGGAACTCTGCCAGGGCCGTCGTGGCACCCTGCTCGGCATGGAGTACCTCGGTGAGGACCGGGTCGAGATCCGCTACACGATGCCCCTCGGCGAGATCGTCTTCGACTTCTTCGACCAGCTCAAGAGCAAGACCGCCGGCTACGCCTCGCTCGACTACGAACCGATCGGCTCGCAGGAGGCGGACCTCGTCAAGGTCGACATCCTGCTCCAGGGCGAACAGGTCGACGCGTTCAGCGCCATCGTGCACCGCGACAAGGCCTACGACTACGGCGTGCTCATGACCGGGCGGCTGCGGAAGCTCATCCCACGGCAGCAGTTCGACGTTCCGATCCAGGCCGCGATCGGCGCACGCATCATCGCCCGCGAATCGATCAGCGCGATCCGCAAGGACGTCCTCGCCAAGTGCTACGGCGGCGACATCTCGCGCAAGCGCAAGCTGCTCGAGAAGCAGAAAGAGGGCAAGAAGCGCATGAAGATGGTCGGCCGCGTCGAGGTGCCGCAGGAGGCCTTCATCGCCGCGCTCTCGGGCGACGAGCCGGCCAAGAAAGAGAAGAAGTAGGCGGATGCGCCGGTCCACCTTCACCGACGCCGCCGTGACGTACACGGCGATCGGCGGCACCCTCGCCCCCGACCTGCTCCGTTACCCGCCCCGCGGCTACCGGCCGCTCGAACGCACCGTGCGCCTCGGCAGCGGCGCTGAACGGTTCCGCACCGCCGCGGCGCTCCTGATGACCTGGGGGGTGCAGCTCGGCAGCGGCATGACCGTCACCGACCTCCTCCCTGGCACCGGCGTGCAGTACACCGGGATCGTGTTCGACCAGGACGGCACCCCGTCGACGAACCAGGCGCATCCCGTCGACGAGGCGACGTTCGCCGACGACGGCACGCCGTACATCGTGAACGGCATGTCCGCGCGCCTCTCGGTCGCGGTCGGCCCGTTCACCGTCGACTCGCCCGTGCGCGTCGTCTACGTCATCGACGAGGCCGACCGGATCGGCTTCGGCTACGGCACCCTGCCCGGCCACCCCGCGAGCGGCGAGGAAGCGTTCATCGTCGAACGACACGACGACGACTCCGTCTGGCTGACGATCCGGGCATTCTCCCGCCCGAGTACCTGGTTCTACCGGCTCGCCTGGCCGGTCGTCCGGCTGCAGCAGGCGAAGTTCACCGCCAGGTACCTGCGCGCCCTGCACCCGGTCGGCGCGGTCTGACGGTGGGCAGCGCCCTGCCTCTCGGCGACCCCGCCCCGCGCGACGGGCTGCTCCCGGCATCCGCCGCCGTGGGAGCCCACGAGCGCGACTTCGGCGTGTACCTGCACGTGCCCTTCTGCCGGGTGCGCTGTGGCTACTGCGACTTCAACACCTACACGGCGACAGAGCTGCGCGGAGCCTCCCAGCATGACTACGCCGGACAGGCCGTCGCCGAGGTCGAGTCCGCAGGACGAATCCTCCGCGACTCCGGGGTTCCCGACCGGGAAGCCGCGACGGTGTTCTTCGGCGGCGGCACCCCCACACTGCTGCCCGCCGCGGACCTCGTGCGGATGCTCGACTCCGTCCGCGACACCTGGGGCCTCGAGTCCGGCGCCGAAGTGACCACAGAAGCCAACCCGGACTCGGTCGACGCCGCCTACCTCGACGCCCTCGCCGCCGCCGGCTTCACCAGGGTCTCGTTCGGCATGCAGTCCGCCGTGCCCCGGGTGCTCGCGACCCTCGAGCGCACCCACGATCCGGAGCGGATCCCGCTCGTGACCGGCTGGGCGCGCGACGCCGGCCTCGACGTGAGCCTCGACCTGATCTACGGCACACCGGGGGAGACCCGCGCCGACTGGCGTGCGAGCCTCGAGCAGGCCATCGGGCTCGCCCCGAACCACATCAGCGCATACTCGCTCATCGTCGAAGACGGCACGAAGCTCGCGAGGCAGATCCGCCGCGGCGAGCTCGCGCCCGTCGACGAGGACACCCAGGCGGAGTACTACGAACTCGCCGACGAGCTCCTCGAAGCCGCCGGCTACGGCTGGTACGAGGTCAGCAACTGGGCGACGGATGCCGCACACCGGTCCAGGCACAACCTCGCGTACTGGCGCAGCCAGGACTGGTGGGGGGTCGGACCCGGTGCGCACAGCCACGTCGGCGGCGTGCGCTGGTGGAACGTCAAGCACCCTTCGGCATACGCAGACCGGATGCTCGCCGGTGATTCGCCGGCGGCCGGGCGGGAAACCCTCGACGCGACCACCCGGGAGGTCGAGAGAGTCCTGCTGCTCACCCGCATCCGGGAGGGTATCCGGATCGACACGCTCTCGCAGCTCGGTCGCCGCGAGGTTGCCGGTCTCATCGCCGATGAGCTCATCAACGCGAAAGCCGCCCTCTCCGGGACGGTCGAATTGACCAGGAGAGGGCGGCTTCTCGCGGACGCCGTCGTGCGGCGGCTGCTCGCGGACTAAGGTTCTGCGGTCTAGCTGACGAACTTGATGGTGAGCGGGTAGGTGTAGTACTCGCCCTTGTTGGCCGCGAGGGCGGCGAGGATGCTGAACACAACGCTGAGAACCCAGATCGCCGGCAGCAGCAGCAGGCCGATGAACGCGAAAAGAAGGATACTCGCCACCACGTACGCGATCAGCAGGGTGATCTGGAAATTGAGCGCCGTCGCCGCGTGTGCCCGGATGAACGGGCCGCGGTCCTTGAGCACGAGGTAACCGATGAGCGCAGGCAGGAATTCGAAGAGGATTCCGCCCACGTGGATCAGGGTGGCCCACAGCCGTTCGTCCGACGGGTTCATCGGAGTGACGGGCTGGTAGGAATTGGCGGGGGGTGGGGTGGTAGACATTCGGGCTCCTTGTGCGCGTTGTCGGTTGTGCTGGTCCCGCGAGGTACTCCGGGCTTGTGGGTTCCGCCGTGCGCCGGGCTACTTGATCAGACGCAGGGCGAAGGGGTAGCGGTAGGCCTGGCCGTCCTTCGCCTTCAGGAAGCCCAGGACCGAGAAGATGATGGAGACGACGAACGCCGCGAGGTTGATCAGGCCGCCGATCAGGACGACCGTGAGGATCCAGCCGATCACGTAGATGATCCCGATCGTGATCTGGAAGTTCAGCGCCTCCTTCGCTTCCTGGTCGGTGAAGCGACCGCGGTCCTTGAACACGAGCCAGATGATCAGCGACGGCAGGAAGCTGATGATGCCGCCGAGGTGCGCGAACGACGCCCACTGGCGGTCCTCGGTCTCGGTGAGGGGAACGGCGGCAACGGGAGTGGGTGCCGCCGGCTGGTACGGCTGCTGCGGGGGCCGCTGGCCCAGGTTCGGATCTTCGCCGCTGTTACCGGTTGAATTGCTCATCATCGTGCCTTTCCATGCGGATGGGGGACCATTACAAGACTCAAGGTACTGCGCCCAATGATCCGCTAGCAATGGGGGTGTCCCCGTGTGTCGCGATATGATTGGCAGTCAAACGCTGTGAGTGCCAAAGTCGCCGGCACCCAGTCACCCGGAAAGGAGGCGATTCAGTCATGGTTTCGGATCGCAGCCTCGAAGTTCTGCGGGTCATAGTCCAAGACTACGTCGCCTCGCGCGAGCCCGTCGGCTCAAAAACCATCGTTGACCGGCATTCCTTCGGCGTCTCCGCGGCGACCATTCGCAATGACATGGCTCTCCTCGAGGAGGAGGAGCTCATCATCGCCCCGCACACCTCCTCAGGGCGGATCCCGACCGACAAGGGGTACCGCCTCTTCGTCGATCACCTCGCCGATCTGCGCCCGCTGTCCGCGGCGCAGCGCCAGGCCATCGAAACGTTCCTCGGGCAGTCCGCCGACCTCGACGAGGTCCTCGCCCGCAGCGTCCGGCTCCTCTCCCAGCTCACCCACCAGGTCGCGCTCGTGCAGTACCCCTCGCTGTCCCGCGCGAAGGTGCGCCACATCGAGCTCGTACCGCTCTCGGAGACCCGGCTCCTGTCCGTGCTGATCACGGATGCCGGCCGGGTCGAACAACGCGTGATCGAGCTTCCCCGGCCGCTCGAGGAACACCTGCTCGTCCGTCTCCGCGCCCGTCTCAACGCCGCCGTGGTGGGCCTCAGCATGAGCGCGGCAGCGACCGTGCTCACGGATGCCGCCGACCTGGCCGGCGAGCAACCCGACCTCGTGTCCCTCGTCACCCTCACCCTCCGCGACCAGGTCGGTGCGAACCGGCAGGAGCGGCTCGTGATGGCGGGAGCCGCCAACCTCGTGCGCACAGAGGAAGACTTCACCGGGAGCATCTACCCGGTGCTCGAGGCCATCGAGGAGCAGGTCGTCCTGCTGCGCCTCTTCGGAGAGATGGCCACAGACCAGCACGGGGTGTCGGTGAGTATCGGCAGGGAGAACGCCCCCTTCGGCCTCTCCGAGACCAGCGTGCTGACGAGCGGCTACAGCTCGCAGGGTGGAGACCTTGCCCGCCTCGGCGTCCTGGGCCCCACCCGGATGGATTACTCGAACAACATGGCGGCCGTTCGTGCCGTCGCCCGCTACCTGTCCCGCCTGCTCGAATAGGCGAGTCTCCCGACCAGCCCCCACGCCGCACACCTACGAAAACAGACCTAGGAGAGCCAGCTTTGGCTGACCATTACGAAGTACTCGGCGTCGCACGCGATGCCTCCACCGACGAGATCAAGAAGGCGTACCGCCGCCTCGCCCGCCAGCTCCACCCCGACGTGAACCCCGGCGCAGATGCGTCGGAGCGGTTCAAGCACGTCACCCACGCCTACGACGTGCTGAGTGACGCGAAGCAGCGTGAGAACTATGACCACGGCGGCAACGGCCGAACGGGCGGAAACGCCGGTTTCGACGGCAACTTCGGCAACTTCGGCGACATCTTCGAGACCTTCTTCGGCGGAGGGGGCGGCGGCGGAAGCCGCGGGCCCCGATCCCGCCGGGAACGTGGCCAGGACGCGCTGATCCGGGTCGAACTCGACCTCGACGAGATCATCTTCGGAACCCACCGCGACCTCGAGGTCGACACGGCCATCGTCTGCCCGACCTGCAGCGGCACCTGCTGCCAGCCGGGCACCGCCCCCGTCACGTGCGACATCTGCCACGGCACCGGCAACATCCAGCGCGCCGTGCGCTCCCTGCTCGGCAATGTCATGACGTCGAGCCCGTGCGGCTCCTGCCGCGGTTTCGGCACCATCATCGCCACCCCGTGCGTGACCTGCCAGGGCCAGGGCCGCGTCCGCGCGCGCCGCACGGTTCCCGTCGACATCCCCGCCGGCGTCGACACCGGACTGCGCCTGCAGATGCCCGGCAGCGGAGAAGCCGGCCCCGCCGGCGGCCCCAACGGCGACCTGTACCTCGAGATGAAGGTTCGCCACCACGACGTGTTCAGCCGCGACGGTGACGACCTGCTCTGCACCCTCGACGTGCCCATGACGGATGCGATCCTCGGCACGACGACAACGGTCAAGGCCCTCGACGGCGACATCACCGTCGAGATCCGTGCCGGAGTGCAGGGCTCAGAGGTCATCACGGTCAAGGACCGCGGAGTCTCGCGCCTCCGCGGCAACGGCCGCGGCGACCTGAAGGTCGGAATCCACGTCGTGACGCCGACCAAGCTCGACCACAAGGAACGGGAACTGATCGAACAGTTCGCCGCGCGGCACAAGTCTCCGGCGCCCGCGCTCAGTGCGGTGCAGCAGGGACTCTTCGCGAAGCTCCGCGACCGGTTCCGCGTCTAACCGAATGGCTCACTTCTTCATCGACGAGTCCCTCCGGGCGGAGGACTGCCCCGTCGGGGCCCTCGCGACCATCATCGGTGCGGAGGCCAGGCACGCGGTCACCGTGAGCCGGGTCCGGCCGGGGGAACACCTGCTCGCCGGAAACGGGTCCGGCTTGCTCCTCGAGGCGACCGTCGAGGACGCCGAGCCCGGCCGGCTGGCCCTGCGGATCGACGGCGCACGAAACATCGAGAGGCCGAGCCCGCGCATCCGCCTCGTGCAGGCACTCGCCAAGGGCGACCGCGACGAGATGGCCGTGCAGGCCGCGACCGAACTCGGGGTCGACGGTGTCGTCCCGTGGGCTGCGTCCCGCTCGGTGACGCGGTGGGAGGGCCCCAAGATCGCCAAGGGCCGGGATCGCTGGCGTGCCATCGTGCGGGAAGCGTCCAAGCAGTCGATCCGGGCCTGGCTTCCCGAGGTCGCAGAGCTCACGAGCACCAAACAACTCGTCGTGCTGGCGCGGGACACCCGGATGCTGCTCCTCGAGCCCACCGCCGAGCTCCGGCTGACCCGGTTTCCCGCGCACGACGCCGGGGCCGACGATCAGGCAGGAGCGGCGCGGGACATCGTGCTCGTCGTCGGCCCGGAAGGCGGCATCGCGGCCTCGGAACTCGAGCTGCTGGAATCCGCGGGTGCCGTGCGGGTGCGCCTCGGCGACACCGTGCTGCGCACCTCGACGGCGGGGCCGGCCGCCCTCGCCCTGCTCAACGCCGCCCTCGCCCGTTGGTGACCGTCCGCTGGTGACCCCTGCCGGGCGACCTGCCGCTTAAGATAGGACCATGTCAGAAACCGGCGCAGAACCCTCCGTCTTCAGCCGCATCGTCGCACGGGAAATCCCGGCGACCATCGTCGCCGAGACCGACCGCATCATCGCATTCACGGACATCAACCCGCAGGCCCCCGTGCACATCGTCGTCACGACGAAGACCGAGGCGTACCGCAATGTCGTCGAACTCGCAGCCGGCGATCCCGGCTTGCTCGCCGAGCTCGTCGCGGTGGCCGGACAGGTCGCCACCGACCTCTCCGACGGCCAGTTCCGCCTCGTCTTCAACACCGGCGCCTCCGCCGGCCAGACCGTGTTCCACGTCCACGCCCACGTGCTCGCCCAGAAGCCCGCGACGGACCCGGCGACCGGCTCACTCGGAGAGGGCACACTTGGCTCCGTCTGAGTTCAGAGGCGACGGGCTCCCCGGGTCGGAGCCGTCCGGTGCCGTGCCTCCCGCGGCGACCGTCGACACCCGGATCCTCATCGACGGGGTCGCCATGGTGCGCCTCCTCGGAGCCCAGGACCGGCTGCTCGGAGCGATCGAGAAGGAACACCCCGCGGTCAGCGTGCACGTCCGCGGCAACGAGATGACGCTCTCCGGCGAGCCGACCCAGGTCGCCGCCGCCCAGCGTCTGATCGAAGAACTGCTCGTGATGATCCGCGAGGGCCGCGACCTCGCCCCTGCCGAGGTCGTGTCGAGCGCCCGGATGCTCGGCGAAGACAGCGCCTCGAGCCCCTCCGTCCGTCTCGGGCCGCCGATCCTCACCTCACGGGGCAAGAGCATCCGCGCGAAGACGATCGGCCAGAAGGAATACGTCGACGCCATCGACACCGACACGATCGTGTTCGGGATCGGCCCCGCCGGAACCGGCAAGACCTACCTCGCCATGGCGAAGGCCGTGCAGGCGCTGCAGCGCAAGGAGGTCGAGCGGATCATCCTCACCCGCCCGGCCGTCGAAGCGGGGGAGCGACTCGGCTTCCTTCCCGGCACCCTGACCGACAAGATCGACCCCTATCTCCGTCCGCTCTACGACGCGCTCGGCGAGATGATGGAGCCGGAACTCCTGCCCAAACTGCTCGCGGCAGGCACGATCGAGGTCGCCCCGCTCGCCTACATGCGTGGCCGTACCCTGAACAACTCCTTCGTCGTCCTCGACGAGGCGCAGAACACGACGCCGGAACAGATGAAGATGTTCCTCACCCGGCTCGGCTTCGGGTCGAAGATGGTCGTCACCGGCGACGTCACCCAGATCGACCTGCCGGCCGGAACGAGCGGACTGCGGCTCGTGACCCGGGTGCTCGACGCGGTCGACGACATCCGCTTCGTGCGCCTGACGAGCGCGGATGTCGTGCGCCATTCCCTCGTCGGCAGGATCGTCGACGCCTGGACCGAATACGACGCACTCAGGCAGGCCCAGCGCATCGAAAGCGAACAGGCCCACGAATTCGTCAAACGCGGCCCAGAACGCCCCGGCGGCATCCGCGACCGCTTTCCGAAACGGAGACCCTCATGAGCATTGAAATCAACAACGAATCGAACATCCCGGTCGACGAGGTCGCGCTCCAGCGCCTCGCGGCTTTCGCCCTCGACACCATGCACGTGCACGCGGACGCCGACCTCGCGATCCTCCTCGTCGACGAGGGCGCGATGGAGCAGCTGCACGTGCAGTGGATGGATGAGCCGGGGCCGACGGATGTGCTGAGCTTCCCGATGGACGAACTCCGGCCGGGCACCGAGGACGCCGAAACGCCCGCGGGCCTGCTCGGCGATATCGTGCTCTGCCCGCAGGTCGCCCAGGGTCAGGCGGAGACGGCCGGCCATTCGACGCTCGACGAGCTCCTCCTGCTGACCGCGCACGGAATCCTGCACCTCCTCGGCTTCGACCACGCCGAACCCGAAGAGGAGAAGGAGATGTTCGGCATCCAGCGCGACATCCTGATCGGCTTCGCCATGCAGGAACGCCGCCGAACCCGATGAGCATCGGGTGGTTTCTCCTGGCGGCCATCGTCCTGGTCGCCTTCGGCGGCCTGATGGCCGCCGTCGATTCCGCCGTCCTCGCCCTCTCCCGGGTCGACATCAATGAACTCGCCGAGACCCACCGGGCGAAGCGGTCCCTCCGCGCGATCTCCGCGGACACCGGCGCCCACCTCAATGCGATCAGCTTCATGAGGATCATCGCCGAGACGACCTCTGCGGTGCTTGTGACCCTCGTCTTCGCGACGACGATCGAACAACTCTGGCTCGCCCTCATCCTGTCGGCCGCCCTCATGACGGCGGTCTCCTTCGTCCTGGTCGGTGCGAGCCCGCGCAGCGTCGGGCGGGCGCACCCTGTCGGGTTGCTCACCGGCACGGCGCCGCTCGTGCACTTCCTGCGCGTGCTGCTCGGACCGATCGCGAACGCCCTCGTCGCACTCGGCAACCGGGTCACCCCCGGGCGCACGCGTCTCGCCACCTTCACCTCCGAGGACCAGCTGCTCAGCATGGTCGACGAGGCAACGGAGCTCGACGTGCTCGAAGAGGACGACCGGGAACTCATCCACTCCATCTTCGAGTTCAACGACACCGTCGTGCGCGAGGTCATGATTCCGCGCACGGACATGGTGACGATCGAGGTCGGCGCGTCCCTCGGCGAAGCCATGGGACTGTTCCTGAGCAAGGGCTTCTCCCGGGTGCCCGTCATCGACGGCGAAGTCGACGACGTCACGGGCATTGTCTACCTCCGCGACGTCGCCCGGCTCGTCTACGAGCGACCGCCGAACATCGAGAGCCTCACCGTCGGCGACCTCGCACGGCCCGCAGTGTTCGTCCCCGAGTCGAAGAAGGTCGACGAGCTGCTCCGGCAGATGCAGCTCGAGTCGAACCACCTTGCCATGGTCGTCGACGAGTATGGTGGCATAGCGGGCCTGGTCACGCTTGAAGACCTGATCGAAGAACTCGTCGGCGACATTTCCGACGAGTACGACCGTGACGTCGTCGAGGTTGAAGACCTCGGCCACGGCCGGTTCCGGGTCAGCGCCCGGCTCCCGGTCGATGAACTCGGCGAACTGTTCGACCTCGAACTCGACGACGACGAGGTCGATTCGGTCGGCGGACTGCTGGCAAAGGCCCTCGGACGACTGCCCGTAGCCGGGTCGGTCGCACGCACGAGCGGGCTGGTCCTCACCGCTGAACGCACGGAGGGCCGCCGCAAACGGATCAGCACAGTGCTGGTCCAACGAGACGAAGCGCTGATCGAGGCGCAGGCCGCATTCCTCGGAGTGACGGACGATGAGGGAGTAAACGGTCATGACCACAGAAAATGATTTCCGGGCGGGGTTCGTATCGTTCGTCGGTCGACCCAACGTCGGCAAGTCGACCCTCACCAATGCCCTGGTCGGCGAGAAGGTCGCCATCACCTCCTCCAAGCCGCAGACGACACGGCGGGCCATCCGCGGGATCGTGCACCAGAAGGACGGCCAGCTGATCCTCGTGGACACGCCCGGCATCCACAAGCCGAGGACCCTGCTCGGCGAGCGCCTCAACAGCCTCGTCCAGTCCACGCTCGCCGGTGTCGACGTGGTCGGCCTGTGCATCCCCGCCAACGAGCCGATCGGCCCGGGAGACCGGTTCATCAACGAGCAGCTCGACAACTTCCCGCGGGCCCGCAAGGTCGCGATCGTGACCAAGATCGACCTGTCCTCGAAGACGAGCGTCGCCAACCAGCTGCTCGCGGTGTCCGCGCTCCGGGACTGGGAAGCGATCGTGCCGATCTCGTCGACGAGCCGCATCCAGCTGGACATCCTCGCCGCCGAGCTCCTGCGCCTCTTGCCGCTTTCCGACGCCCCGCTCTACCCGGCGGATGCCGTCACGGACGAAAGCCTCGAATCGCGCATTTCCGAGTACATCCGTGAGGCGGCGCTCGAGGGCGTCACCGACGAACTGCCGCACTCCATCGCCGTGACGATCGACGACATCATCGAACGGGACGATCAGGAACTGGTCGAGGTCTACGCCAACCTGTTCGTCGAGCGGGACAGCCAGAAGGGCATCATCATCGGTAAGTCCGGCAGCCGGCTCAAGGACGTCGGGGTGCGCGCGCGCAAGCAGATCGAACCCCTGGTCGGCAAGCGGGTCTTCCTCTCCCTGCGGGTCAAGGTCGCCAAGGAATGGCAGCGCGACCCGAAGCAGCTCGGCCGCCTCGGCTTCTGATCGTGCCGCGCCCTGACCCTTTGCTGGGGAAGGGCGTGCCCGCCAGCACCATTCCCTGAAGCCTTCCTCAGAACCCGGCGGTTTGGCGGGCCGGGCCCGCCTCCGAGTGTGAGGGTAGGGAGGGAGGAAACCGAAATGGCTGCATTGCTTGACACCAGCATCGTTGCTGGACCCGTCGTGGTGGTGCTCTACGTCCTCACAGCCCTGGCCATCGTCCTCGTGCTCGCCCGCCGGTACAGCGGGATCGCCTTCTTCCGCGTCGCCGTGAGCCTGTCGGCAGGGGCGCTCCTCGGTTGGGTCCTCGCCTGGCTGACAAGCGATGTCTGGGACCTGTTCGGGGTGTCCCTGTCGATGGTGACCCGCGGCTGGGTCGTGGCCGCCTTCGCCGGGATCGGCCTTGCGATCAACACGCTGGCCGGGCGCGGCTGGCGGCGCGGCCTCGCGATCGCCGTGATCCCGCTTTGCCTCCTCTCCGCGGCCGCGGGCGTCAACGCCGACTTCGGTCAGTACACCACGGTGCGGGCGGCGCTCGGCGTTCCGCTTTACG
The DNA here is from genome assembly GCF_035019865.1 of Cryobacterium sp. 10I5. Taxonomy (NCBI): domain Bacteria; kingdom Bacillati; phylum Actinomycetota; class Actinomycetes; order Micrococcales; family Microbacteriaceae; genus Cryobacterium; species Cryobacterium sp. 10I5. The sequence continues at coordinate 128,138 of NZ_JASJVI010000001.1, read as the reverse complement.
GCGCACTCGACTTCTCCGGGAGCGGAGTGACCGCGAGCAACGTCGGGCAGATCTCTGGAAGCGTCGGGACCGTTACGATTCCGGCAACCGTGTCCGGCTTCGATGCGCGCCCCGCAATGGTGTACCTGCCCGCCGCCGCACGTACTGCACATCCGCCCGTGCTCCCGGTCGTCGTGATGCTCTCCGGTCAGCCTGGGACACCGGCCGACGTCTTCACTGCCGGAAAACTCGACACCATCCTCGACACGTACGCCGCCTCCCATTCCGGCGAGACGCCGATCATCGTCGTTCCCGATCAGCTGGGGGCCGCGGACCGCAACCCGATGTGCGTCGACTCAGCACTCGGCAACAGTGCCACCTACCTCACTGTCGACGTGCCGGCCTGGATCCGGTCTACCTTCTCCGTCGCCGTGAGCCCGGCCGGGTGGACCATCGCGGGGTTCTCCCAGGGAGGCACCTGCTCGATCCAGCTCGGTGCCGCGCATCCGGAGCTCTTCGGCACCATTCTCGACATCTCCGGCGAGCTTGCGCCCAGGAACGGGGATGCCGCCCACACGGTCCAGACCGGATTCGCCGGCAATTCCGCCGCGTACGCCGCCGCCGCGCCAGCCGCCGTCCTTGCCGCGCACGCCCCCTATTCGAACCTGCACATCATCTTCGCCGTGGGCGCCGGTGACACGCGGTTCCTGGCCTGGGCCAACACCCTCGACGCGGCGGCGACCGCCGCCGGCGCAGGAACAGACCTGATCGTCTCACCGGGGACCGCACACGACTGGCATACCGTGCAATTCGCCTGGACGACCGCCCTGCCGCTCATCGCTGCCCGGACCGGACTCGCGGTGACGCCGTGAGTACGACGTCGACGTCCACAGGAGGCCCGCACAGTCCTGCCGGAACGGCAGAAGCCGGGCGGCTTGCCCGGGCCGGAGCCGGTCTCGTCCTCACCGGCCGAGTCGTCTGGCGGCGGCTCAGGAAGCAGCCAGTGTCCCTCGGCTACGCGGTCATCCTGGTCGCGCTCGCCCTCGCGACGGGCATCGTGCAGGGTCCGTCACGGTGGATCCGGCTCTGGTTCGGGACCGGTTACGAATCGGTCATCGACAGCGGGCACTGGTGGTCTCCGATCACGAGCGTGTTCCTCGTGGACAACCTCGCGGAACTCCTGCTCGCGATCCTCGCGACTCTCGTGGTCCTCGGCTATGCCGAGCATCTTCTCGGGAGCGGCCGAACGGTCGTCGCCTTCCTGTCGACGGCGATCCTCGGCACCGGGATCGGTCTCCTGCTTCAGGATGCCGGGGTCGCGACCGGAGAGATGTGGTCGAGGGGCGTCAGCGAGCTCTGGGCGCTCGACCCGTTCACGCCGATCTTCGGCACGATCATGGCGGCGAGCAGCTTCGCAGGGCCGCTCTGGCGGCGACGCATTCGCGTCTTCACCCTCGTGGTCGCCCTCGTGCTCGTGCTCTACTCCGGCCAGCCTTCCGATTTCTACCGCCTCCTCGGGGCCCTCGCGGGGCTGGCGCTCGGGGCCGTCTTCCGGCCCCGGCGGATCGACCTGACCTGGCGCCGCAGTTCGCATCGCGAGACGCGGACACTTCTCGCCTCCGTGCTGGGGATCCTTGCCGTCGGACCGGTGATCACGATCTTCTCTGGAACCCGGTTCGGCCTGCTCGCACCGCTCGGGCTCCTGCTCACCCAGGACGTGCCCTCCGTCACCGATGTCGTGGACCGGTGCCTCCTGGGCGACATCACCAGGCAGTGCGTGCACGAACTGACTCTCGAGCGCGTCGCCGGCGTGGGGCCGGTGCTCGTCTCGCTGCTGCCGCTCCTCACCCTGATCGTCGCCGCCTTCGGGATCGTGCGGGGGAGACGATTCGCGGCCTGGCTCGCGATCGTCGTGAACGCCGGTATGGCCGTCCTCGGCGCCTGGTACTACGGCCTCCTGCCCATCTCCGGCCAGCCGTACGTCTGGCACTGGCGGTCCTTCCAGTACTGGGAGGTCGCCGTCGTGCTCGTCGTCTCCGTGCTGGTTCCGCTCGCGACCGCGGTGCTCATCGTGGTGAACCTGCGCCGCTTCCCCGTGCACAGCAGGCCCGGCCGGCTGCGCCGCTTCTTCCTGACGACCGTGGTCTCCTTCTTCGCCCTCGCGGCCGCGTACGTCATCGGCGGACTGGCCCTCAGCGACCGATTCACCCCGGCCGTTTCCCTGGTCGACCTCATCAGCGACGTCCCCGAGCGATTCATCCCTGTCGGATTCCTGCGTCTCGAACGACTCTCGTTCCTGCCGACCGACTGGGCGTCGACGTTGCTCTACCAGTGGGTCGGGCCGGTGTTCTGGACGATCGTCATCATCGGTGCGATCCAGTGCATGCGCAGCACCGTCGCCGGTGGCCTGAGCGACGATGCAGCGCGGCTCCGGGAGATCCTCACCAAGGGAGGCGGCGGGTCCCTCGCATACATGACCACGTGGGAGGGGAACTCGCTCTGGTTCAACGCCTCCGGCTCGACCGCCATCGCGTACCGGGTGGAGACCGGCGTGGCGATCACCACGACCGAGCCGGTCGGACCCGTCGAAGACGCCGCGCGTGCGATCGCCGACTTCGCCATCATGTGCGACGACCACGGCTGGGTCCCGGTCTTCTACAGCCTGCACGGCAGCTGGCAGGCGACTTTCGCGCGAATGGGCTGGCAGACCATGGGCATCGGCGAAGAGACGATCCTGAGGCCCAAGACCTGGGACACGACCGGGAAGAAGTGGCAGGACATCCGCTCGTCGATCAACCGGGCGGAACGCGCGGGCGTGCGCGCGGAATGGACCAGCTACCGGGCGCTGCCCGTGCTCGAGAGCGTGCAGATCGCCGAGATCTCGGAGCTTTGGGTGCAGGAAAAGGAGCTCCCCGAACTCGGATTCACCCTCGGCGGTCTCGACGAGCTCCGCGACCCGGCCGTCCGGCTCATGCTGGCGATCGACGAGAGCGATGTCGTGCACGCCGTGACCAGTTGGCTCCCGAGCTATCGGGACGGGCAGGTGATCGGCTGGACGCTCGACTTCATGCGGCGCCGCCCGGAGAGCATGAACGGTGTCATGGAGTTCCTGATCGCGCAGACTGCCCGGCAGATGAGCGAACAGCCCGAGATCGAATTCCTGAGCCTCTCCGCGGCCCCGCTCGCCCAGACCGGTTCGGGTGACGGGGACAAACGGGCGTCAAGCCTGGCCTCCCGGTTCATCGACTTCCTCGGGCGTAGCCTCGAGCCCGTATACGGGTTCCGCTCGCTTCTCGCCTTCAAGCGCAAGTTCCAGCCCGAGTTTCACCCGCTCTTCATGGCATACCCGGACCCGGTCGCTCTCCCCGCGATCGGACTCGCACTCGCCCGGGCATACCTGCCGGCCCTCTCGGTGCGGGAGGCCCTCGCCTTCGCCAGGAGCCTGGCCTGACCTGACCTTAACAGGCCGGGCCTGGCCTGGGTCGACCCTGCCTGACCCGATCAGACCGCTCGCGCGTACATCGCACGGAGGATTTCGGGTGTTCTTCCGGATGGGGTTCGGCCGCCGCCCCTGCCCGACGCGCGGAGAGCCGTACGCTGGGAGGATGACCGAGCCGGGAGTGTCCACGCGCGCGGCGCGGTACCGCTGGATTCGCGACATTCCCCGTCGTTCGCTGGCCCTCGACATCGTCATCGCCGGCCTCTTCTTCCTTCTCCTCCTGCTGGCCGACTCGGGCAGCCCCGCGACCGTCGTCGTCCTGATCACGTTCGCTGCGGCTCTCGCGGTGCGCCGGTTCTCGCCCGCCCTGGCCCTGACCCTCGCGTGGCTGGCCGCGGCCGTGCAGATGCTGGCCGGCGAGCCGGTGCTCGGCGGCGACGTCGCGGTCCTGGCCGTGCTCTACGTCACGGCGGCCTATGCCGGACCCGCCACGCGCAGGGCCGGCCTGATCTCCGTCGGCGTCGGCGCCGTGGTGGCCGGGGTGTACCTCGCGGTCGCGCAGCACGGTTTGGCATACCTCGGCACAGCGCTCGCGCAGGGGACCATCGGCGCCCTGGCGTGGTCGACGGCGATGCTGTCCTTCGTCAGCCTCGCCGTGCTCGGCCTGTCCTGGACCCTGGGCCTGCTGAAGCGCACCCGGCAGACCGCGAGGGAGAGCAAATTCACCCAATACCGTGCCCTCGAAGAGCAGCGGGCGGCAGAGCGGGCCGTGGTCGTCGAGCAGGAGCGCAACCGCATCGCGAGGGACATGCACGATGTCGTCGCGCACTCGCTGGCCGTCGTGATCGCCCAGGCCGACGGAGCGCGCTACGCACGCTTGCAGAACCCCGAGGCCGTCGACGAGGCGCTCACCACGATCTCCACGACCGCGCGTGAGGCCCTCGGAGACGTCCGGATCCTGCTCGCCCGGCTGCGCCAGGATTCGGTCACCGGACCGCAACCCGTGCTCGCCGACCTCGACCGGCTCGTCGAACAGATGCGCGGGACGGGACTCGACATCGACTGGACGACGACCGGCACACCCGCCGCCCTCGGCTCCGGCGCCCAGCTCGCGGTCTACCGGATCGTGCAGGAGGCGCTCACGAACGCCCTCCGGCACGGGGACACCGGCCGGACCGTGGCCCTCCGTCTCGACTGGACCCCCGACTGGGTCGCTGTGACGATCGACAATGCCCTGCGGCTTCCGGCGGCGCCGGCCCCGCGCGCGGAGAACGGCCACGGCCTGCCCGGGATGCTGGAGCGGGCGCTCCTCGCCGGCGGTAGTCTGACGGCCGGGCCGATAGGAGGGGTTTTCAGCGTCGCCGCACGTCTGCCGACGGCCACGAAAACGGCCGGCGTGCTCCCCGCACCGGTACCCGAGGTGCGAGCATGAGCGAGGTCGCGGCGGCGGACGTCCCGCGCATCCGTGTCGCCCTGGTCGACGACCAGGCGCTCTTCCGTGCCGGGATCCGGATGCTGGTGTCCTCGCAGCCCGACCTCGAGTTCGTCGGCGAGGCGGGCAGCGGTGCTGCGGGCGTCTCCATGGCCGCCGCGGTCAGTCCGGACGTGATCCTGATGGACATCCGAATGCCCGTGATGGACGGCATCGACGCGACCATCGCCATTCTGGCCGCGGCGGAGGCCGCCGGCGCGATGCCGCCGCGCATCGTCGTCCTCACGACCTTCGAACTCGACGAAAGCGCGAGCCGCGCCATCCGGGGCGGGGCGAGCGGCTTCCTGCTCAAGGACGCGGATCCCGAGTTCCTGCTGGCCGCAATCCGCACCGTGCACGCCGGCAACGCCGTCATCGCAGCGTCGGCGACCCGCGAACTCTTCGCCCACTTCGACGCACCGGCCCCCGCGCAACCGGTGGAACCCGAGGCATTCGGCACGCTGACCAGCCGCGAACGTGACATCTTCGCCCTCGCTGCCCTGGGCCTCAGCAACGCGGAGATCGCGGCGCGGGAATTCCTCAGTGAGGCCACCGTCAAGACGCACATCAGCCGCATCCTCTCGAAGCTCATCCTCCGCGACCGGGTTCAGCTCGTCGTGTATGCCTTCCAGCACGGCCTCACGGAGTAACGAGCGGATGACCCGGTCCGGCCGGGAGTCATCCCCTCGGTGTCCGGGATACCTCTGCTGCCCGATGCGGTGCTGGGGGAGCGATTCCTAACGTTGAAGCATGGAAATCACATCTGCAGAACTCGGCCTCGCGGCCAGAGTCACCAACCTCTGTAAAAACTATGGATCAGCCACCACCTCGGTAGCGGCGCTCGACGACGTGTCCATCGGAATCGGTCGCGGCCAGTTCACCGCGATCATGGGGCCGAGTGGCTCCGGCAAGTCGACCCTGATGCACATCATGGCGGGACTGGACGAGGCAAGCTCCGGTCGGGTTTGGCTGGGTGAAACCGAGATCACCGGCCTGGGCGACTCGGAACTGACGGTCCTGCGCCGCCGCCGGATCGGCTTCATCTTCCAGTCGTTCAACCTCGTCCCGACGCTGGACGTGCGGGCGAACATCACCCTGCCGTTCGCCCTCGACGGGCGGCGGCCGGATGCGGCGGAGAAGGACTGGATCGACCAGCTCACCGACTCCCTCGGCCTGGGCGACCGGCTCACCCACCGCCCGCACGAGCTGTCCGGTGGCCAGCAACAGCGAGTGGCCATCGCGCGCGCGCTGGCCACCCGGCCCGAACTGGTCTTCGCCGACGAGCCGACCGGAAACCTCGATTCCCGGAGCGGGCGCGAAGTGCTCACCCTGCTCAAGGCGGCGAGCACCGGCTACGGCCAGAGGATCGCCATGGTCACCCACGACCCCATCGCGGCGAGCTTCGCCGACCGCATCCTCTTCCTCGCCGACGGCAGGGTCGTCGAGGACCGGGAACGATCCACCGCGGAAGAGATCTCCGGCATCATGCTCGGCATGGAGCAGCGCGCATGAGCGGCAGCGAAACTGCCCGCGCCACCGGGCACGCCGGCCGTGGGGCAAGCCTGCTCGTGGCGGCGCTCGCATCGGCCTTAGGGGTCGTTCTCCTGGAGACGACGAGCGTGCTCGCCACGGTTGTCAGCGGCAATGATCTGTCCCAGCTGTCCGCGGTTCGTTCCGCCCTATCGATCGTCGCATTCCTGTTCATCACGATTGCGGTGTACGTGAGTGCGATCGTGACCACCAACACGGTGGCCACCGTCATCGCCGGTCGGACCCGCACGATCGCGCTCATGCGCCTGATCGGGTCGAGCGCCGGCGACCAGCGCCGCGCCGTGGCCCTCGACGGGCTGAAGGTGGGGCTCGCGGGAGCCGTTCTGGGCGCCGTCGTCGGCATCCTGCTGAGTTTCGTCGGGGTCCGGATCGCCTTCGGCGCCGCGCTGATCCCCGATCTCGGCTACCAGCTCCTCGAGCCCCTGCTCGCCCTGCCCGTCGTGATCGTCGTGTTGTCCACCTGGTGCGCTGCGTGGGTCGGGTCTCGCCGGGTGCTCGCCGTCAGCCCGATGCAGGCCGTCGGCGCGGCAGAGGAGCGCTCCCTCGAGGAGTCGACCAGGCGCCCGGTCCGCACCGTGTTCTCGATCGTGCTGATGGCCACGGGCGTGCTGTTCCTCGCAGGGGGAGTCTGGGTCGGGCAGGTCACCGAATACGGCGTCCTGCTCGGACTCGTCGGGGGGCTGCTCTCGTTCACCGGCCTTGCGCTGGGGTCGCACCTGGTGATGCCTCCCATGCTGAGCCTGGTCGGTGCGCTCCTGGGCGGCAGCGCACCGGCAAAGCTCGCCGTCGCCAACGCGAGGCAACATCCGGAGCGTGCCGCCCGCACCACCATCGGACTCGTCATCGGGGTGACGCTCATCACCATGTTCGCCGTGGCAGGCTCGACCTTCGAAACGATGATGCAGCCGCTGATGGAAGACCCCGCTGCGCGCGCGGACATCTCGGAGACCCTGTCGACCAGCCTCGCCGTGATCTCGGTGCTCGTCGGCTTCAGCGCGCTGATCGCCGCGATCGGCATGGTCAACAACCTGGCGCTGAGCGTGCTGCAGCGTTCCCGCGAGATCGGTCTGCTCCGGGCCCTCGGTTTCACCGGACGGCAGGTGCGCGCGATGATCCTCGCCGAGAGCGTGCAGATGACCGTCGCGGCCGTCGCGCTCGGCCTCGTGCTCGGAGTCGCATACGGCTGGGCTGCAGCGCAATCGCTGTTCGGCTCCGTCACCCATGCGGGCCTGGTGGCGCCGTCGATTCCCTGGGTGCTTGTCGCCCTCTGCGTGGCAGGGACCGCCGTTCTCGCCGTTGGCGCGACGATCCTGCCCACCCGCCGGGCGGTGTCCATACCGCCGGTCGCGGCCCTCGCGGCCGGTTGAAGCTGGCTGCCCCAGGGCGGATGCCGCGCACTCGGCGGGTGCGCGGCATCCGTCGTGTGCCGCTTCAGCCGATTTTCAGGATGCCGGCCGCGAATCGGTGTTAGCATTCCTGTGTGTTGTTCGGTCAGCTCCTCCTTCGCTGCCGCGACGAGTCCTAATCTGAGGCCTCCCTCGTCGCGGCGTTTGTTGTTGGCTATCCCAACCCCAGCGAGGAGATCACGACCATGAGAAACACCCAGTCCGCATCGACGATGCCGATCCACAAGTACCGTCCGTACCACGAGCAGTTCGCGGTCGACCTGCCCGATCGCACCTGGCCCTCGAAGCACATCGAGGTCGCGCCGCGCTGGTGCGCCGTCGACCTGCGCGACGGCAACCAGGCGCTGATCGACCCGATGAGCCCGGAGCGCAAGCGCATCATGTTCGACATGCTCGTGCGCATGGGCTACAAGGAGATCGAGGTCGGCTTCCCGTCGGCCAGCCAGACCGACTTCGACTTCGTGCGCAGCCTCATCGACGAGGACGCCATCCCGGACGACGTCACGATCCAGGTACTCACCCAGGCCAGGGAACACCTGATCCGGCGCACCTACGAATCGATCGCCGGCGCCAAGCAGGCCATCGTGCACCTCTACAACTCCACGAGCGTTCTGCAGCGCGAGGTCGTCTTCCGCGAGGACAAGCAGGGCATCATCGACATCGCCCTCTTCGGGGCCCGCACCTGCCGCGCCCTCGAAGCGACCGTGCCCGGCACGACGATCTACTACGAGTACTCTCCGGAAAGCTACACCGGCACCGAACTCGAATTCGCGGTCGAGGTCTGCAACCAGGTCATCGCTGTCCTCGAGCCGACCCCGGAGCGGAAGGTCATCATCAACCTGCCCGCGACCGTCGAAATGGCCACCCCGAACGTCTACGCCGACTCGATCGAATGGATGTCGAGGCACCTCGACCAGCGTGAGAACCTCCTGATCTCCCTGCACCCGCACAACGACCGCGGCACCGCGATCGCGGCGGCGGAACTCGGCTACCTCGCCGGCGCGGACCGGATCGAAGGCTGCCTCTTCGGCAACGGCGAACGCACCGGAAACGTCGACCTCGTCGCCCTCGGCATCAACCTGTTCACCCAGGGCATCGACCCGCAGATCGACTTCGGCAACATCGACGAGGTCAAGCGGACCGCCGAATACTGCAACCAGTTGCCCGTTCCCGAACGCAGCCCCTGGGCAGGAGACCTCGTCTTCACCGCCTTCAGCGGCTCGCACCAGGACGCCATCAAGAAGGGCTTCGAGGCCATGGCGGCGGATGCCGCGGCGCAAGGCCGGTCCGTCGACGAACTGCAGTGGGCGGTGCCTTACCTGCCCGTTGACCCGAAGGACCTCGGTCGCAGCTACGAAGCCGTTATCCGGGTCAACTCGCAGTCCGGCAAGGGCGGCGTCGCCTACCTCCTCAAGACCGACCACGCCCTCGACCTGCCCCGCAAGCTCCAGATCGAATTCTCCGGGGTCGTCCAGTCCAAGACGGACGCCGAGGGCGGCGAAGTCACGAGCGAACAGATCTGGGACATCTTCAACGACGAGTACCTGCCGAGTTCCAGTGGGCACCCCGACGACAAGTGGGGCCGGTTCGAACTGTTCTCCACCCGGACGTCGAGCGACCTGGGCGGCCGCGTCGACCTCACCGTCGACCTCCGGGATGACGACGGGGTCGAGCGCGTCGAAGGCGCGGGCAACGGTCCGATCGCGGCGTTCCTGGGCATCATGGCGGAGCGCGGCATCGCAATCACCCTCTATGACTACGTCGAACACGCCATGTCCGCCGGCGGAGACGCCCTCGCCGCGTCCTACGTCGAACTCGACGTCAACGGCCGGCGCTACTGGGGCGTCGGCATCGACGCCGACATCTCGACCGCCTCACTGAAGGCCGTCGTCTCCGCCGTCAACCGCGGAATCCGTGCGGCGGCAGGCGACCTCGCCCTGGCAGGCGTTCCGGCCTAGCCGCTCCACGGCCAGCACAGAGGTCACGACAGCACAGAGGTCAGGACATCACAGCGGTCACGACAGCACCGAAGTCAAAACGACCTCCGAAATCAAGGCCACACAGACGTCAAGACAGACAATCGGGGCGATCCGCCACTTGGCAGATCGCCCCGATTGTCTGGGCCTGGAGATCAGCCTGCGTCAGCCGCGGGCGTGAGCCGGGACCGGCCGGGCGCTGTCGGATCGCCGGTCGACCGGGGGAGCGACCGGGGCGGGCTCGGCTTCAACCGGAGCCAGCACCCGGGTGGCGTCCTCGATCACCCCGGAGAGCAACTCGAAGAGCCGGTCGTCGGGGTTCGGGGTGCACGCTTCTGCAATGCCCTGGACCGATACCCGGATGATCGTCTCCGCCGTGCGATCGGTGAACTTGGTGCGCGACCATGCCCCCATCGAGGAGATGAACTCGCGCGCCCACCGCTCGGTCTCCGGCGCCGCATCAAACGCGGTGCGGATGCGGGCCTCGAGGCCTTCGGGCAATTCGCCGTCGAGCCCCTCCAACTGGCGCTCACAGTTCAGGATCCCGACCGCAAGGGCACGCTGGTGATCCGAGCTGCTCACGGGGAGCGCCGCGGTCGCCGCCCTGACCGCGATCAGTAGCCGCACCCGGGGGTTGTCGCCCTTGAGGCCGATGACGGACGGGATCAGGGGTACCAGGCGGGCACGGGAACTGTCCGACGTGCAGTCATTGACCATGCGGGCGAGGGAAGCGACCAGGGGGTGCGTGCACGCCGGATGGTCACTCCACGCCTCGCCGGCGAGGTAGGACGCGAACTCCATGAAGCAGGCTCCGGAGCGCGGCGTGCGGTGTTTGCCGCGGGACAGGACCGGCATCAAGCTGGGCACCGGCATCGGATCGGGCGAGTTGCACTTCAGCATATTCATGGATCCTCCAGACATGTGAGTTCTTCTCACTAGTGTCGCCCCGCGGGCCCACAAATGCGAGAGGGAATACCGGCAGATTTCGCCATCCGTCCGACGCCCTGTGGGTGGGGAGGGGGAGTCAGTCGTGGGTTCGGCGGCGACGGAGGGTGACCGGGCGGACACGACGACGCCAGCGCGGCCAGCTGCCGATCGCACGCTGTTCCGGAAGGCTCCAGCCGTACCGGGCCGCGAGGATCCGCATGACCGTGGTCACGATCACGCAGGCGATCGCCGCGATCGTGATGTCCACGTGCAGTTCAAAGAGCACGACGAGGAGGGCGCTGCCGAATCCGGCGGCCATGGCATAGAACGAACCGACGTGCATGACGGCGATCGGTACGTTGAGCATCATGTCGCGGAGGGCCGAACCGCCGACGGCCGTGATCACGCCCACGAACAACGACGGAATCTCCGGGAGGCCGTGCGCGAGCGCCTTGCTCGTCCCGAGGGCGGCGAACAGGCCGATCGTCACGGCGTCGAGCGCGATGATGAATGGGCCGAGGCGATTGAAGAGACTCTGCAACAGCATGCCCAGGAGGGCGGATCCACCCGCGATCGGCAGGTACCAGTTGCTCTGCAGGGCGGCGGGTACCCCGCCGAGCAGGATGTCGCGCAGGAGTCCGCCGCCGAGGCCGACCGTGACGCCGATGATGGCGATGCCGAGCAGGTCGAAGCGGCGATCGGTGAATCGTCCGGCGAACATGGCCCCCTGGATCGCGCCGATCGCGACCGCCGTCAGGTCGATCCAGAGCGGGATCGTGAACAGGATGGGAGGCATTCTCCAATGAAACCACCCGCAGCAGGGTTTCCTGACCGTGGACGGTGCCCGTTCCGGCAGGAACCCGCACGACCGGCGCGCCGGACGGAACCGGACCCGCAACGCCCGCCCAGGTGGGAGAATGGGACGTGCCTGTTTACCGTGATGAAGCCGTCGTGCTGCGCACCCACAAACTGGGTGAGGCCGACCGGATCGTCACCATGCTCACCCGCCAGCACGGCAAGGTCCGTGCCGTCGCCAAGGGCGTCCGCCGCACAGCCTCCAAATTCGGCGCCCGGCTCGAACCGTTCATGGTCGCGGACGTGCAGCTCTACGAGGGCCGCAGCCTCGACATCGTCACCCAGGCCGAGTCGATCGGCTCGTATGGCGCCCTGATCTCCGGGGACTATGCGAGTTACACCGCGGCGAGCGCGATGGTCGAGACGGCGGACAAGCTCACCGAAGCGGAAGGTTCCCTGCAGCAGTACCTGCTTCTGGTCGGGGCGCTGCGCTCGCTCTCCCGGATGGAACACGGCGCGAGCCTGACCCTCGACTCTTACCTCCTGCGCGCCCTGTCGATGGCCGGTTGGGCACCGAGCTTCCAGGGCTGCGCACGCTGCGGCGCACTCGGCGACCACTCCGCGCTCGTCGTGCAGGTGGGCGGAATCGTCTGCGACGACTGCGCGGCCCCCGGTTCGCCCCGGCTCGACAAGGCGACCATCCTTCTCCTCGGCTCCCTGCTCGCCGGAGACTGGGAACAGGCCGAATCCATGCCAGAACAGACCAGGAACCAGGCCAACGGAGTCGTCGCCGCATACACGCAGTGGCACCTCGGCCGGGGCCTCCGATCCTTGGAGCACGTCAGTCGATGACCCCGAAGCCTTCCCTGAACCCGTTCGCGCCGAAGCCGTTCACGCACAAGGACGCGGTGGCTTTCCGCCCGCTCGACTGGACCGGACAGTACCCGCCTGCGCTGCCCGCCAAGGTCGTTCCGGAGCACGTAGCGATTGTGATGGACGGCAATGGCCGCTGGGCGAACGCCCGCGGGCTCCCGCGGGTCGAAGGCCATAAGGCGGGCGAGGCCGCGCTCCTCGACGTCGTCGCCGGGGCCATCCAGATCGGTGTCAAGCACCTCAGCGTCTATGCGTTCTCGACCGAGAACTGGAAGCGTTCGCCCGACGAGGTCCGCTTCCTGATGGGCTTCAACCGCGACGTCCTGCACCGGCGCCGCGACCAGCTCAACGACTGGGGAGTGCGGGTTCGCTGGGCGGGCCGTAAGCCGCGACTGTGGGCATCCGTCATCAACGAACTGCAGTACGCCGAGCGCCTCACCGCGGGCAACACCGGCCTCACCCTGACGATGTGCGTCAACTATGGTGGGCGCACCGAGATCACGGATGCCGTCCGAGCGCTGGCCGAGGAGGTCGCCGCCGGCCGGTTGAAGCCCTCCGGCATCACCGAGAAGGCGATCCAGCGCCAGCTCTACACGGCAGACCTCCCGGACGTCGACCTCTTCGTGCGCAGCTCGGGGGAGCAGCGCACGAGCAACTTCCTGCTCTGGCAGAGTGCTTACGCCGAGATGGTCTTCCTCGACACCCTCTGGCCGGACTTCGGTCGGGCGGAGCTGTGGCACGCGATCGAGCTCTACGCCGCGCGCAACCGCCGCTACGGCGGGGCCGTCGACGCACCGACCGCCTGATCCCCTCCCTGAGGTGTCGCGAATCGACGTTCGTGGGCGCGTTTAACGTCGATATGCGACACCTCGCGCGGCACGGGGAATAGATCGGGGGACCGGCGGCTTGGGTCGGGTGTGAGCGAAACTATCAAGGTCGACATCTGGTCCGACGTGCAGTGCCCCTGGTGCTACATTGGCAAGCGCAAGTTCGAGGCAGGGGCCGCCCTCTTCGACGGGGACGTGGAGGTCGAGTACCACAGCTTCGAGCTGGCCCCCGATACCCCGGTCGACTTCGCCGGCAGTCCCATCGACTACCTGAGCGAGCGCAAGGGCATCCCCGTTGCCCAGGTCACCGAGATGCTCGCCCGGGTCACCGGCATCGCCGAGAGCGTCGGCCTGCACTACGACTACGACTCGGTGCACCAGACCAACACCGTCATCTCCCACGAGCTCCTGCACTACGCCAAGGCGCACGGACGCCAGCTCGACATGAAGGAACGCCTGCTCAAGGCCTACTTCGTCGACGGAAGGCACGTCGGCCGCATCGAAGACCTCGCGGACCTCGCCGCCGAGATCGGACTCGACCGCGCCGACGTCGTGCGGGCCCTCACCGCACACGAGTACCTCGCCGACGTCAAGGCGGATGTCGCACAGGCGAACGCCTACGGCATCCAGGGCGTCCCCTTCTTCGTGATCGACGGAAAGTACGGCATCTCCGGCGCCCAGGACCCCGAGGCCTTCGCCGGCGCCCTCCGCCAGGCCCAGGCCGACCAGAACGAGACCGCAGCAGCAGGGGAGAACCGTTGATGACCGATGTCACCGCTGTCCCAGTCGCCGCTGTCCCCGTCGCCGCGGTCCCGGCGCCGCCCGTCACCCCGTTCATCCAGCTCCTCGGCCAATCCGGCGCCGGGAGCTGCGAGGGCGATTCCTGCGGAATCTAGGCCTCGATCGGTGCGGGTTGGTCGCACGGGTCAGCACGAGCGCCCGCATCTGGGAGAATTGACCCAATGACTCCTGCACTCACGGCTTCGCGCACGGACCCGACGCCGGTCCCCGCGCTGCGGATCGGCCCGCTCACGCTCGACGTGCCCGTCGTCCTCGCACCGATGGCCGGCATCACCAACACCGCATTCCGCCGCCTCTGCCGGGAATTCGGCGCCGGCCTCTACGTCAGCGAGATGATCACCTCGCGCGCCCTCGTCGAGCGCACCCCGGGCTCGATGCGCCTCATCGACCACCACGAGAGCGAGACCACCCGCTCCATCCAGCTCTACGGGGTCGACCCGAAGACCATCGGCGAGGCCGTCACGATGCTCGTCTCCGAGGACCGCGCGGATCACATCGACCTCAACTTCGGCTGCCCGGTTCCCAAGGTGACCCGCAAGGGCGGCGGGGCCGCCCTGCCCTGGAAGCTCGGACTCTTCCGGAGCATCGTCGAAGCCGCGGTGAACGCGGCAGGGGCTGTTCCGGTCACGATCAAGATGCGCAAGGGAATCGATTCCGACCACCTCACGTACCTCGAGGCCGCGAGGGCCGCTGAGGGCGCCGGCGTCTCCGCCATCGCGCTGCACGCCCGTACGGCGTCTGACTACTATTCCGGCCAGGCCGACTGGTCGGCGATCGCGACCCTCAAGCAGGCCATCACGAGCATCCCCGTTCTCGGCAACGGCGACATCTGGTCCGCGCAGGACGCGGTTCGGATGGTCGCGGAAACCGGGTGCGACGGCGTCGTCGTCGGCCGTGGCTGCCTCGGCCGCCCGTGGCTGTTCGGCGACCTCGCCGCGGCGTTCGGGCCGGCGGAGGGTGCGGGAGCCGCGCTCATCCAGCCGAACCTCGGCGTTGTGGCCGATACCTTCCGTCGGCACGCCGAGCTCCTCACCGAATTCTTCGACAGCGAGGAACGCGCCTGCCGCGACGTGCGCAAGCACGTCGCCTGGTACTTCAAGGGGTACTCCGTTGGCGGCGAACTGCGCGCGAGCCTCGCCTCCGTCGTCTCCCTCGCCCAGCTCGACGACCTGCTCGGCACCCTCGACCCGACCCAGGAATACCCGGGCATCGGCGCCGAGGGTCCCCGCGGCCGGGCGGGCAGTCCCAAGCGAACCAGCCTGCCCGAGCACTGGCTCGACTCGCAGGAACTCGTCGGATCCGAACGCGCCCGGCTCACCGAGGGCGAAGGAGACACCAGCGGTGGCTAACCGATCGGGGTACACGAGCTTCGACGAGGAACGCTACTTCCCGGAGGAACACAGCTCCCGGCGCAGCGATTTCGCGCGCGACCGCGCCAGGCTGCTGCACTCGAGCGCCCTCCGCCGCCTCGCCGCCAAGACCCAGGTGCTCAGCCCCACCGCGGGCCTGGACTTCGCCAGGAACAGGCTCACCCATTCCCTCGAGGTCGCCCAGATCGGCCGGGAGCTCGCGCAGCGCCTCGGACTGGACCCCGACGTGGTCGACACGGCCTGCCTCGCTCACGACCTCGGACATCCGCCATTCGGCCACAACGGCGAGAAGGCGCTCAACGCCTGGTCCCTCGACATCGGCGGCTTCGAGGGCAACGCCCAGACACTGCGCCTGCTCACCCGCCTCGAGCCGAAGGTCTTCGGCCCCGACGGCCACAGCTACGGACTCAACCTCACCCGTGCGAGCCTCGACGCGAGCTGCAAGTACCCGTGGCCCGCCGGCGAATCCGTGTCAGACCCCAGCGGCCGCGCCAAGTTCGGGTACTACCCCGACGACTTCCCGGCCTTCGAGTGGATGCGTGCCGACGCCCCCGACCGGATGCTGTGCATCGAAGCGGAGGTGATGGACCTCTCCGACGACATCGCATACTCCGTGCACGACTTCGAGGATGCCGTCGTCAACGGCTACCTCGACCTCGCAGCCCTGAACGGCCGTGCGAGCACCGAACTCGTCTCGTCGATGCACGCCTGGATCGGCGGCGCCGTCTCCCATGCCGACCTCGCTGCGGCATACGACCGCCTCGGCGCGCTCGACTCGTGGCTGCGCGGCTGGACGGCAGGCCGCCGCGACCAGGGTCGCCTCAAAAACCTGACGAGCCAGTTGATCGGACGGTTCTCCGGAGCGGCCGTGTACGCCACCCGACAGGCCTATCCGGCAGAGCGCATCGCGCGCTTCGGCGCCCACGTCGTGGTGCCGCCCAACGTCGCAGCGGAGATCGCCGTGCTCAAGGGCGTCGTCGCGGCCTTCGTGATGTCGAAGAACACCCGGCAACCGATCTACCAGCAGCAGCGTCAGGTGCTGACCCTGCTCGCCGATCGGCTTCTCGCCACCGGCGACGAACACCTCGACGCCGGCTCGAAGGAAGACTTCCACGCGGCCGCGGACGACGCCGCCCGCAAGCGCGTCGTCGTCGACCAGGTCGCGAGCCTCACCGACCAGTCAGCGCTCGCCTGGTACGAGCGCCTGATCCAGAACTGAGCCTGTGCAGAACCCGGCCCGTGCCGAAGTCGGACGTGCGGCGGGATAACATTCAGCTATGGCAGGCCTGATTCGACAAAGCGACATTGAAGAGGTCAAGGCCCGAACCAATATCGCCGACATCGTCGGCGACTATGTCAGCCTCAAATCGGCCGGCGTCGGCTCCCTGAAGGGGTTGTGCCCCTTCCACGACGAACGCAGCCCGAGCTTCCACGTGCGCCCGCAGGTCGGTTTTTACCACTGCTTCGGCTGCGGCGAGAGCGGCGACGTCTACTCCTTCCTGCAGAAGATGGACCACGTCACCTTCAGCGAGGCCGTGGAACGGCTCGCGGGCCGGGTCGGCCTCGAACTGCACTACGAGGGCGGCGGGGCGGATGCGCCTGACCACACGAACCGGGCGCGTCTCTATGCGGCCAACCAGGCCGCAGCCGAGTTCTTCGTCGACCAGCTCGGCAGCGCCGGCGCTGCCGTCGGTCGCACGTTCCTCGGCGAACGCGGCTTCGATGCGCACGCCGCGACCCGGTTCGGGATCGGCTTCGCGCCGAAGAGCTGGGACGAACTCACCAGGCACCTGCGCGGCCGTGGCTACTCCGACGAGGAGCTGACCCTCGCCGGCCTGGTGTCGAGCCGGGAGGGCTCGAGCGGTGTCTACGACCGCTTCCGCGGCCGCCTGGTGTGGCCCATCCGCGACATCACCGGGCAGACCATCGGCTTCGGGGCGCGCAAGCTCCTCGAGGACGACAAGGGCCCCAAATACCTCAACACGCCGGAGACCCCGATCTATCACAAGGCTCAGGTGCTCTACGGACTCGACCTCGCCAAGAGGGACATCTCCCGCAGCCACCAGGTCGTCGTCGTCGAGGGCTACACCGACGTGATGGCGTGCCACCTGGCCGGGGTGACGACCGCCGTCGCGACGTGCGGCACCTCGTTCGGAGTCGACCACATCAAGGTCCTCCGCCGCGTCCTCGGCGACGACAGCGGCGTCGGGGAGGTCGTCTTCACCTTCGACCCGGATGCCGCGGGCCAGAAGGCCGCCGTCCGCGCGTTCAGCGAGGAGCAGCGTTTTTCCGCGCAGACCTTCGTCGCCGTCGCGCCTGAGGGTTTCGACCCCTGCGACCTGCGGCTGCACAAGGGCGACGGGGCCGTGCAACGGCTGATCGAATCGAAGAAGCCGATGTTCGAATTCATGATCCGGCAGCTCCTCGCCCAGTACAACCTCGAGACCGTCGAAGGACGCGTCTCCGCCCTGCGGGCAGCGGCACCGCTCGTGAGCGACATCCGCGATCCCGCCCTCCGGCCCGGCTACACGCACGAGCTCGCCCGCATGCTCGGCATGGACCTCGGCGAGGTCGGCCGGGCTGTCTCCGCCGCGCTCAGCCGATCACGCACCGCACCTGGGACATCCGCCACTGGCCGAGGCGGCGAGAGCAGCGAGCCCGTGCGCGAACGGCCGTTCTCGATGGTCGAACTGCCCACGGACCCGATCACCCGCCTGGAACGCGACGGGCTGATGGCCATGCTCCAGCGTCCCGCCCTCGTCGGCGTCGAACTGCTGCAACGGGCCGTGCAGACCGGTTTCGCCCACCAGTCCCTCGCGGTCGTTCGTGACGCGATCGCCGCGAACCTGGACACCCTTTCGGCACCCGACTGGATCGAGCGTGTGGTCGCGGACGTGCCGCTTCCCTTGCAGAATCTGGTCACCGACCTGGCGATGGCGCCCCTCCCCGAGCGCACCGAACGCGAAGTCGAACGCTACGTGCGCGACGTGACCGTCGCCCTGATCGATCGGGACTTCCTCCGCCAGAAGGCCGAGTTGCTCGGCCGGCTGCAACGCGCGGACCCCACCGACCGAGTGCCGTACACGGCGCTGCAACGCGAACTCATGCGCGTCGAACTCGAGCGGCGTAACCTGCGGGATGAGTAACTGAGCAGACCTCGCGTGTTGCAGCTAGGTAAATATTCTGGCGAGAATTCGGGCAGACTGCGTTTTTCGTGATATTCCTTTCGATACAGCAATGCAGAGGTGCGGCTCCCTCGCATGCCGCCTCTGCCGCATTCCGAGAGAAAGAGGCTCACGCACATGGCATTTTCACCCACCAGGCGCACCAGGCTGATCGGGGGACTGGCGCTCGTCGCCGCTTCCGCGCTCGTCCTCGCCGGCTGCTCGGCCGGCGGCACCACAGCGACCGCCGGAGGAACCCTCCTGATCGGCACGACCGACAAGGTCACGACGCTCGACCCGGCCGGCTCGTACGACAACGGCTCGTTCGCCGTGATGAACCAGGTCTTCCCGTTCCTGATGAACAGCGCATACGGCACCGCCGACGTGACGCCGGACATCGCGACCAAGGCCGAGTTCACGAGCCCGACCGAGTACACGGTCACGCTCAAGCCCGACCTCGTCTTCGCCAACGGCCACAAGCTCACGTCCTCCGACGTGAAGTTCAGCTTCGACCGCCAGCTGAAGATCAAGGACGCCAACGGCCCGTCGACGCTGCTCTACAACCTCGACAGCGTCAAGGCCGTCGACGACACCACCGTCGTCTTCACCCTCAAGGCCGCGAACGACCAGGTCTTCCCGCAGATCCTGTCGAGCCCTGCCGGTGTCATCGTCGACGAGGAGACCTTCTCGGCGACCGCGATCACGCCAGACGCCGACATCGTGAAGGCGAACGCCTTCGCAGGCCAGTACGTCATCACGAGCTACGACTTCAACAACCTCATCGGCTACAAGGCCAACAAGGACTACAAGGGCAACCTCGGCCCGGCGAAGACGGATGTCGTCAACGTCAAGTACTACGCCGACGCGTCGAACCTCAAGCTCGACGTGCAGGAAGGCAATATCGACGTCGCCTTCCGCAGCCTGTCCTCGACGGACATCGATGACCTGCGCGGCAACGACAAGGTCAAGGTCGTCGACGGACCCGGTGGAGAAATCCGCTACATCGTCTTCAACTTCGACACCCAGCCGTTCGGCGCGAAGACGCCCGAGGCCGACCCGGCCAAGTCGCTCGCCGTCCGCCAGGCCGTCGCCGACCTCGTCGACCGTGCCGAGATCGCCAAGCAGGTCTACAAGGGCACGTACACGCCGCTCTACTCCTACGTTCCGGCCGGCATGACCGGCGCCACCGAGTCCCTCAAGGGCCTCTACGGCGACGGCAACGGAGGACCGGACAAGGCCAAGGCCAAGGCAACCCTCGAGGCTGCCGGCATCACGAGCCCCGTCGCCCTCAACCTGCAGTACAACACCGACCACTACGGCCCCGGCTCGAGCGATGAATACGCGCTCGTCAAGGACCAGCTGGACGCCTCCGGCCTCTTCACGGTCAACCTGGCTTCGACGGAGTACGTCACGTACTCCAAGGAGCGTGTGAAGGACGCATACCCCGCCTACCAGCTCGGCTGGTACCCGGACTACTCGGATGCGGACAACTACCTGACGCCGTTCTTCGCCGATGGCAACTTCGTCGGAAACCACTACAGCGACGCCGCCGTGAACGACCTGATCAAGCAGCAGGCCGTCACGACAGACAAGGCCGCCCGCACCAAGCTCATCGGGGAGATCCAGGACAAGGTGGCAGCCCAGCTCTCGACCCTGCCCCTCCTCCAGGGCGCCCAGGTCGCCGTCACCGGAAGCACCGTCACCGGCGCCAAAGACACGCTCGACGCATCCTTCAAGTTCCGCTACGCGGCGCTGAAGAAGGGCTAAGTTCGGCTTTATTCATCAGTTGTGACCGGGGGGCATTCAGCCGTGAAGCTGGGTGCCCCCCTCCATTTTTCTCGATCGATAGGCAGTGATGACAACAGTGGCAGCGCGCCCGACGGCCCCCCAGGTCACCCGGCGTAAACGAACCTCCCCAGGCGGGGGGATCGGTCGCTATATCGCGGTCCGCTTCCTGCTCATCTTCCCGACGATCTTCATCCTCGTCTCCATGGTCTTCTGGCTGATGCGCGCGACCGGCGACCCGATCACGGCCGCCCTCGGTGGCCGCCTGACCGCCGACCAGCTCGCCGAACGCATCCAAGCGGCCGGCTACGACCGGCCGATCCTGATCCAGTACTTCGAATACCTCGGCCAGATCTTCACCGGCAACTTCGGCAGCACGATCAGCACCAACAAGCCCGTCGTCGACGTGCTCCTGACCTACGGCGTCGCCACGGCCGAGCTCGCGTTCTACGCGCTCCTCGTTGCCTTCATCGTCGGCATTCCGCTCGGCATGGTCGCGGCCTACTTCCGCGACAAGAGCCAGGACGCCTCCCTCCGCATCTTCGCGATCCTCTGCTACGCCACCCCGGTCTTCTTCTCCGGGCTGCTGCTGAAACTGATCTTCTCGGTCTGGTTCAAGGTCCTGCCCGTCGCGGGACGGGCGACGACCGGCTCGGAACTGCAAATGCAGTTCCTGCCGAACAAGACCGGCATCTACACGATCGACGCGATCATGACGGGCAACCCCGCCGTGCTGATGGACGTGCTCGCCCACGCCGTGCTCCCGGCGATCGCCCTCGGCCTCCTCACCGCAGGCGTCTTCCTCCGCCTCGTGCGCACCAACGTCATCGGCACCCTCGGCACCGACTACGTGGATGCCGCCAGGTCCCGCGGGGTGAGCGAGTTCCGGCTGGTCTCCAAGCACGCATACCGACCGGCCCTGATCCCGATCATCACCGTGATCGGCCTCCAGATCGCCCTGCTCCTCGGCGGTGCCGTGCTCACCGAGACCACCTTCGAATGGAAGGGGCTCGGCTTCATGCTCTCCGAATTCCTCAAGGCACGTGACTTCGTCGCCGTGCAGGGCATCGTCGCCCTGCTCGCCGTCATCGTGGCGCTCTCCAACTTCATCGTGGATATCATCGCCGCGATCATCGACCCGAGGGTGAGGTACTGACCGTGAGCCACGCACCGGACACCACTATCGCCCCCGCCACCAGGGGCGGCCTCGCCGCCCTCTGGAACCGGCTCCCCGTCGTGCACCAGGTGAAGCAGAGCGTGGGCCTGCAACGCGGGATGCTCGTCACCGGCCTCGTCATCACCGGACTGTTCGTGCTCACCGCCGTCTTCGCCCCGGTGGTCGCTCCGTACGGCTTCAGCCAGCTGCGCGACGCGAACGGCCCGTTCGGCGCCCAGGTGCCCCCGGGCGGCGCGCACATCCTCGGAACCACCGTCGGCGGCTACGACGTGCTCTCCCGCGTGCTCTGGGGCGCCCAGACCGCGCTGTTCGTGATCGTGGTCGCGGTGCTGCTGTCGATCTTTGCCGGCGTGTTCCTCGGTCTCGTCTCCGGCTATTTCGGCGGCTGGCTCGACCGCATCCTCGTCGTCGTCTGTGACGCCGTCTATGCGTTCCCCTCGCTGCTGCTCGCGATCGTGATGTCGATCGTGATCTCCGGAGGAAAGTCCGACCTGGTCGGTGGCGTCTTCGCCGCGGCGATCTCGATCACCGTCGTGTTCATCCCGCAGTACTTCCGCGTGATCCGCGCGGAGACCGTGCGGATCAAGGCGGAGGCGTACGTCGAGTCCGCCCGGGTCCTCGGCGCGAGCAACGGTCGGATCATGTTCCGGCACGTGCTCCGGAACGCGACCCGTACCCTGCCGCTTATCTTCACCCTGAACTCCTCAGAGGCGATCCTGACTCTCGCCGGGCTCGGCTTCCTCGGTTTCGGCATCGAACCGAGCGCAGCGGCAGAGTGGGGCTACGACCTGAACAAGGCGCTCTCGGATGTCACGAGCGGCATCTGGTGGACCTCGCTGTTCCCCGGGCTCGCGATCGTGCTCGTCGTGCTCGGCATCACCCTCGTCGGCGAGAGCCTCAACGACCTCGCAGACCCCCGTCTCCGCGGTCGCCGCTCGGTCGGCAAGGTCGTGTCGGTCGTCGCCGCGACCTCCGTCGTACCCGGTGGCACGCTCACGGGCGGCCCCGGCGGTCTCGACGGCCTCGAAGGCGGCGCCGACGGGATCGACGCCGACATAGACAGCTTCACCGACGAAGGATTCGAGGACCGGTCATGACCGAGGCATTCACGACCGCCCCCGAGCCCGCCGGCAGCGTGCCCGGCACCGCGCGCAGCTCCGACGTGCTGAGCATCACCGATCTCACGGTGACATTCGCGACCGATGCCGGCGCCGTGCACGCCGTCGCCGGGGTCAGCCTCCGGGTCGCGCCCGGCGAGGTGCTCGCGATCGTCGGCGAGAGCGGAAGCGGGAAGACCGTGACGGCCAAGACGATCCTCGGCCTGCTTCCCGAGACCGCGACGTCGTCGGGGGCGGTGTTCCTCAGCAGCAAGGACGGCTCGAGCACGAACAACGTGATCTCCGTCGGCAAGCAGAAGCTCCGCCAGCTCCGCGGCACCGACGTCTCGATGGTGTTCCAGGAACCGTCCACCGCACTCAATCCCGTCTACACCGTCGGCTGGCAGATCATGGAGGGCATCCGCGCCCACGGCGAGTTCAGCCGGGCCGAGGCGAAGAAGAAGGCCGTCGAGATCCTCGGCAGGGTCGGCATTCCCGACCCCGAGATCCGCGTGAACTACTTCCCGCACCAGTTCTCCGGAGGTCAGAAGCAGCGGGTCGTCATCGCCATGGCCCTCGTGCTGGATCCCGGCCTGATCGTCGCCGACGAGCCGACCACCGCGCTCGACGTGACCGTCCAGGCCGAGATCCTCGACCTGCTCCGTCGCTGCCGCGACGACTTCGGCACGGCGATCGTGCTGATCACCCACAACATGGGCGTCGTCGCCGACCTCGCAGACCGGGTCGCGGTGATGTATCAGGGCAAGGTCGTCGAGGAAGCGGATGCCCGCACCCTGTTCGCGTCCCCGCAGAACGCGTACACGAAGAAGCTGCTCGCCGCCGTGCCGCACCTCGGCCAGGGAGTCGTGCACGCCGCCGACCGGGCGACCGCACGGAAGCCCGGCTGGGCCGTCGAGACGCCCGTCGTCGTCGCCCAGGACCTGAGGATCGAGTATCCGGGACGGCTGGGCCGCGGAGGTTTCACCGCCGTCGACGGCGTCAGCTTCAGCATCCGCCCTGGCGAAGTGCTCGGGCTCGTCGGAGAGAGCGGAAGCGGCAAGACCACGATCGGCCGCGCCATCGCCGGCCTGACCCGGGTGACGGACGGCTCCCTGACCGTGCACGGCCATCAGATGAACGGTTTCAAGGAGCGCGCCTTCAAGAAGCTCCGCAGCGACATCGGCTTCGTCTTCCAGGACCCGGCATCGAGCTTCAACCCGCTGCTGACCATCGCCGACTGCGTCGCTGAGCCCCTCATCGTGCACGGCCGGGCGAAGAACCCGGCGGCGGCACGGGCCAGGGTCGACGAGCTGCTCGAGGCTGTCCAGCTCCCGCGCAGTTACGGCGACCGGTACCCGCACGAGCTGAGCGGCGGCCAGCGGCAGCGCGCGAGCCTGGCGAGGGCACTCGCCCTCGAACCCAGCCTGCTGATCGCCGACGAGCCCACCTCGGCGCTCGACGTCTCCGTTCAGGCCCGCGTCCTGGAACTCTTCGCAGAGCTCCAGCGTGAATTCGGTTTCGCGGCTCTCTTCATCAGCCATGACCTCGCCGTCGTGGATATCCTCGCCGACCGCATCGCGGTGCTGTACCACGGCAAGCTCGTCGAGGAGGGCACGAGCGCTGAGGTGCTCGGCGACCCGAAGGATCCGTACACGCAGCGCCTGCTCGCCTCGCTGCCCGTTCCGGACCCGGTGGAACAGGCCGAACGCCGTGAGAAGTTGCGGGAGCTTCGTACGGCAGGATAGAAAGCATGACTCGCGGCGCGGCATGGACCTTTCCCATCGCGATGGATGACCTTTCGGTCTCGTATCCGGCCCACGGAGCGAGCGACTCCTTCGCGGCCCTGCGCGGGATCACCCTGAGGGTCGACCCCGGCGAGGTGCTCGGCGTGCTCGGCGAAAGCGGTTCAGGCAAGAGCACCCTCGCCAGGGTGCTCTCCGGGAGCGGGGGATCGGCGGGCAGCACGGACGTTCGGCCGGAGATCATCGGCGGCGAGGCGACCGTGCTCGGCCTGCGGCTGCGTGGCATCAGCCGCCGCAAGCTCGCCAGGCTGACCCTCGAGGTCGGCATGCTGGCCCAGGACGCCGGCCAGACGCTTCCGGCAACGCTCAACGTCGGCGAACTCGTCGCGGAGCCCGTGCTCGAGCGCGACGCCCGGTACCAGCCCGCTGCCCTCAGTGCGCTCGTGGCGACCATGGTGGACGCCGTGCGCCTGCCGCTCACTGTGCTCACAAAATACCCGTACGAGCTCAGCAGCGGCCAGCGGCAACGCGTCGCACTCGCCCGTTCGCTCGTGCTCGGCCCTGCCCTCCTGATCGCGGACGAGCCGCTCGCGGGCGTCGACGTCACCGTCCGTGACGCCGTCGTCGACCTGATCGGTGAGCTCCAGCGCGAGCGAGCCTTCGCGGCCGTCGTGATCAGCTCCGACCTCGCCGTGCTCCGACGGGTGGCCGACCGGATCGCCGTGCTGCACCAGGGTGTTCTCGTCGGACTCGGCACGATCGACGAGGTCTTTGCCGACCCGTGGCATCCCTACGTCGCAGACCTGGCGGCGGCACTCACCAAGGACGGACACCATGACAGCGATTCCTGAGCCGGCCCAGCACGAGGCCGCGCAGCACGAGGCCGTTCTAGCCGGAACGGTCACCGCCGTCCCGGCCGGGCGACGGCCACCGGGCGGGCCGATTGCGATCCTCCCGCACCCCGCAGACACCGCGAGCTGGGCGGTGCAGGCGGCCGGGGGAGTGCTCGAACCGCTTTCGAGCGCGACCCGCGGGCTGATCTGGCTCTCCTACGGCCGGGCGGACGAGCTGAGTGCCGCCCTCGACGACTATCCGGGCATCGGCTGGGTCCAGCTGCCCTGGGCCGGCGTCGACGCGTTCAGCGACCTCCTGGCCGAACAGGACCGCCCCGGCCTGCTCTGGACGAGCGCAAAGGGCGCATACGCCCAGCCCGTCGCCGAGCACGCCTTCACCCTCACCCTCGCGCTGCTGCGGGTGCTGCCCAAGCGCGCGCGGGCCCACAGCTGGAGCACGCTGCCGGAGGGACGGTCCCTCTACGGGCGCCATGTCGTGATCATCGGCGCAGGAGGCATCGCCCTCGAACTCATCCGGCTGCTCGAACCATTCGGAACGACGGTGACGGTCGTGCGGCGTTCCACCGAGCCTGTGGCGGGGGCGGCGCGCACGGTCCCGACGAGCGCTCTGCACGAGGTCCTTCCCGATGCCGACGTCGTCGTGCTCGCCGCCGCCCTCACCGCGGACACCCGGCACCTGATCGGCGCCCCCGAGCTCGCGCTGATGAACCGGAACGCCAACCTCGTCAACGTCGGTCGCGGTCCGCTCATCGACACCGATGCCCTCGTCGCGGCCCTCGCCGCGGGGAGCATCGCCGGCGCAGCGCTCGACGTCACCGAACCGGAACCGCTGCCCGACGGGCATCCGCTCTGGACGGAGCCGCGCTGCCTGATCACGCCGCACTCCGCTGACACGCCCGAGATGACCGCACCGCTCCTCGCCGAACGGATCCGGCTCAACGTGCGGGCCTTCCTCGGCGACGGCCGTTTCGTCGGCGTCGTCGACCCGCAGCGCGGGTACTGAGCCCGTGCCGAACCGGTGCCGAACCGCCGCCGAGCCGCCGAGAGGCGACCGCCTCCCGCCCTCGATTTGGCGAACGGCCGATTCTTGGTAAAGTAATAACGCTGTTCAAGCGGAAACGCTGTTCCAGCTTTTCCTCGATAGCTCAATTGGCAGAGCATCGCACTGTTAATGCGACGGTTCTTGGTTCGAGTCCAAGTCGGGGAGCGAAAGGCCACTCAGGGCTCCACCCCGGGTGGCCTTTTCTATTTCTCTTGCATTCTGATTTCTCATTTCGTCTGGAAGTTCTGGAAAGGCGACACCGTGGAGTTCTGGCCCCTCGCAGCCGGCGTGCTCGCCGCCGTCGTCGTCATCCTGCTCGTACTCTGGCTCCTCACAGCGGTGCGCCTTCGCCGCATCATCTTCGACCGCACGGCGGCCGAGCGGATGCGTATCGACCTCGAACTGTCCCTCGCTGAGCAGAACGGTCGCCTCGGGATCATCCGGGAGCTTCAAGACGGCGCGGTGCTGAACGTCGCCAGGCTGATCACCCAGGCAGAGGGCGCCCGGTATACGGCGGAGAACGACCCCGCGAGCGCGGTCCGGGTCGCGACCGCCCTCGTCGAGGACGGCAGGGTCGCCCTCGCCGACATGCGCAGGGTGCTCACGATCGTGCGCGAAGGTGAAGCCGTCGACACGCCCCAGCCGGGGCTCCAGTCTGCGCGGAACCTGTTCCGGGTGATGCGCGACGCCGGCCTCGAGGTGAGCTTCGCCGAATCCGGTGACCGCTTCCCGCTCAAGCCGGGCGCCGAACTCGCGATCTTCCGGATCCTGCAGGGCGCACTCGCCAACGCCCTCACCCACGGCGGTCGCGGCACGGCGGCGAACGTCTCCTTCGCCTGGACCAGGGACGGCCTGCAGCTCCTCGTCGACGACGACGGCATCCGCGCGGCCGCCCGCCGGGTGAGCTCCGACCCCGACGAGATCGCCGCGCGCACCCGCTACACGATCGACGACGACCTGCACGCGCTCAGCGAGAGCGTATCCGGCGCGGGCATCACCCAGATGCGCGAGCGCGCAGCGCTCTTCGGCGGCACCTTCACGGCGGGCACCGTCCCCGGAGTCGGCTTCTCCGTGTCAGCGGTCTTCCCGTCTCTGCGCTACCACAACGGTGTGCACGGCGTGAACCTCTCCCGGTAGCGGGATGAGTGCCCAGGTCCCTGCCGACGACTCCGACTCCGACGCTGCCGGGGATACCGCAGCCCAGGGGCTCGAAGCCCGGGCTCTCGACCGGGTCGCGACGGCCGCATACGGGCTCTCCCTCGGCGCTCTCTCCGTCGCGTCCGGTCTCACGCTGTGGCAGACGGCGTTCCTCAGCCTGGTGATGTTCTCCGGAGGTTCCCAGTTCGCCCTGATCGGCGTGCTCGCGGCTGGTGGGGTCGCCGCCGGGCCGTCGGCCATCGCCGGCGCAGCCTTGCTCGGCACCCGGAACGGCCTCTACGGCATTCGTACCGCGCCCATCGTCGGCCGTGGCTGGCTGCGCCGGTTCGCGGCCGCGTGGATCACGATCGACGAATCGACGGCCGTCGCACTCGCCCAGCCGACGGCGCGGTCGAGCCGCCGCGGATTCTGGGTGACGGGCCTCATCGTGTTCGCCGGCTGGAACCTCACGACCTTCGTCGGCGGCCTGATCGGCAACACCCTCGGCGACACCCGCTCGTACGGCCTCGACGCCGCGGCCGCCGGGGCCCAGGGCCGCCTTCGTCGGCCTGCTCTGGCCGCGCCTGAGGCGGCGGCAGGCCCTCGTCGTCGCGGTGGCCGCCTTCGTCGCGGCCACGGCCCTGACGCCCGTTCTCGCGCCGGGGCTGCCCGTGCTTGCAGCAGCGCTCGTCGCGGTCGTCGTCGGCTGGTTCAACTGGGCGGGCGAGCGCTCCGTCACAGAGCCAGGCACAGAGGGCGGAACTTCACCGCGGGGGAATGGCCGGTGACCCTCTGGCAGATCGTGATCGCGGCATCCATCGCCTGTGTGCTGCTCAAGCTCGCCGGCTACCTCGTGCCGGCCGCGGTGCTGAGAAAGCCGGCCCCGGCGAGAATCAGCGAACTCGTGACCGTCGCCCTGCTCGCGGCCCTGATCGCGGTGCAGACGCTCGGCTCGGGGACAGGAGTGACCCTCGACGCCCGGGTGCCCGCCGTCCTCGTCGCGGTCGTCCTGTTCGCCCTGCGGGTGCCGTTCATCGTCGTCGTGATCGCGGCCGCACTCGTAGCCGCAGGCATCCGCGCCCTTTTCTGACCCTATTCGTCGAGGTTGTCGACTCCCGGCATCCAGGCGAGGCCCGGACCGCCCCAGCCGCGCTTGCGGGTGACCTTCGTGGCGATCTTCGCGTAGAAGTGCTCGAGGCGGTCCACATACACCGTGCCGTCGAGGTGGTCGTATTCATGCTGGAAAATTCGGGCGAGCCAGCCGTCTGCGTGGATTTCGAACGGCTTCTGGTCGAGGTCCACGGCGCGGAGGATCGCCCGCGGGGAACGGAGCAGCGGGAATCGCTCGCCCGGGTACGACAGGCACCCCTCGACGTCTTCGTCTTCGTCCGCCTCCCCGGCGGGGACCGGAGTGATCCAGAGCTCGGGGTTGATCGCGACACCGCGCCACTGCCGGTTGTCGTCGTCGAGGTAGCCGTAGGTGAACAGGCGCAGCGGGATGCCGACCTGCGGGCCGGCGAGGCCGACCCCGGGGGCCGCGTCCATCGTCTCGAACATGTCCTGGACGAGATCGCGGAGCTCTTGGTCGAAGGTCTCGACGGGCTTGGCGGGGGTGTGGAGGACGGGGTCCCCGAAAATAACAATTGAGCGAACGGCCATTCAGCAAGGATATCGGGCTGTTCCGTCGTAGGGTCGTTGAGTGCACCTCGACCTGATTGACTTCACCGTCGACCTCCCCGTCGACCCTCGCCAGGCGATCGGCATACCGCTCGCCCTGATCGGCGGAGTGTTCCTGTCGCTCGGAGCCCAGTTCCAGCACCGGGGCGTGAACAAGGTCGAGGCCAACACCGTTGCGGTCACGGGAGGGCTCGACCCGCACCAGTTGCTGCTCCTGCTGCGCCGGCCGTCCTGGGTGATCGGCACTCTCATGCTCGGCCTCGCCATCGTCTTCCAGCTCTCGAGCCTGGCTTTCGCCCCGATCATCGTGGTGCAGCCCCTCGGTGCCGTCGCCCTCGTGATCACGTCGATCGTCAATGCCCGGGTGACCAAGACCCCGGTCAACCGGGCCTCGAAGATCGCGATCGCGCTCTGCGTCGGCGGTATCGGACTCTTCGTCACCGTCGCCGCCTTCTTCGCCGTCGACAAGCCCGTCACCGACAAGAACCTCATCACCATCCTGATCGTGCTCGGCTGCGTGCTCGTCACCTTCGTTGTCGCGTTCGCGTTGCTGCACACCCAGTTCAAGGCGATTTTCTACATCACAGGCGCCGGTGTGCTCTATGGCTTCGTCGCGACCCTCGCCAAGGTGATCATCAACCGCACCCAGAACGGCAATTTCGAGTGGCTCACGCTCACCTGCGTCGCAGGCCTGCTCCTCGCGGCGGCTCTCGGCGCCTACTTCGTGCAGAACGCGTACTCGTCTGGACCGCCGGATCTCGTGATCGCCGGCCTGACCGTGATCGATCCCCTGGTGGCGGTAGGAATCGGCATCGTCGTCCTCGGCGAGATCGCCCAAGCCCCCGTGTGGGCGGGAGTCGCGTTCGCAGTCGCAGGCGCCATCGCAATCTGGGGTGTCATTCTGCTGTCCCGGCACCACCCGCAGGCATCCGTTACCGTATCGGAATAGGGCGCGCCGTCGCCGAGGTTGGGCGAGAACATGCGGATCTAGAATAGGGTGCTAGGAGATGTCGGCCGCTTTCGTGCCGTCCAAGACCTGAATTACCGCCGGATGACGACCTCCGGCCCACACACGTTGGGACACCCTCACTTTGTCAGACTCGACCGCTTCGCCACTAGGTTCGACCCCTGTGGCACCGGGTTCGAAAAAGCCGATCAAGGTCCTCATCGCTTGCGACACGTTCGCACCTGATGTCAACGGTGCTGCGAAGTTCGCCGAGCGTCTCGCCGCCGGCCTGACCTCCCGCGGCCACGAGGTGCAGGTGTTCGCGCCGGCGGCCTCGGCCAAGCACGGCACCTGGACCGAAGAGCACGAGGGCCAGACGTTCCTTGTGCACCGGATCAAGAGCTGGCGCTGGTACCCGCACGACTGGCTCCGCTACGCGTTGCCGTGGCTGATCCATGCGGAGAGCCGTCGAATCCTGGACACCTTCAAGCCGGATGTCGTGCACTTCCAGTCCCACATCAACATCGGTCGCGGCGTCACGATCGAGGCAGCGAAGCGCGGCATCCGCATCATCGGCACGAACCACTTCATGCCCGAGAACATGCTCGAATTCACGCTCATTCCGAAGAGCATGCACGAGCGGCTGATCAAGATGGCCTGGAAGGCCGCTCGCCGCACCTTCGGCCGGGCGGAAGCCGTCACGACGCCGACCGTGCGCGCCGCCGAGTTCCTGGAGAAGTACACCGGACTCGAGGGTGTGCTCGCGATCTCGTGTGGCATCGACGCCCACAACTATTCGCCGTCCTTCGAGCCGCGCACCGAGAACCGGATCCTCTTCGTCGGCCGTGTGACGAGTGAGAAGCAGATCGATGTGCTTCTGCAGGCTGTGACACTGCTCGCGCCCGAACTGGATGCCCAGGTCGAGATCGTAGGCGGCGGCGACCAGAAGCGCAACCTCGAGCACCTCGCCCAGAGCCTCGGGATCAGCAAGCGGGTCGTCTTCCGCGGTTATGTCACCGATGAGGAACTGCGCGACGCGTACACCCGCGCGACCCTGTTCGCGATGCCGTCGATCGCCGAGCTGCAGAGCATCGCGACCATGGAGGCGATGGCCTCAGGCCTGCCGATCGTTGCCGCCAACGCGATGGCGTTGCCGCACCTCGTCCACGACGAGCAGAACGGGTACCTCTTCGAACCGGGCAGCGCTCAGGATCTGGCTGACAAGCTGACCCTCGTGCTCACGGCCGCCCCGGAGGCACTCGACGCTCTCAAGCACGAGTCGCTCAGGCTGATCGGTGCCCACGACATCAATCGCACGCTCGACACTTTCGAGAGCCTGTATCGTGGGGAACCGGTGGTCGATGCGATCACGTCAGAGGCCGCCGCCCACTCCCCGGAGTGACCGCGGTTGGGGGCGGTAGCTCAGCTGGTTAGAGCAGCGGACTCATAATCCGTCGGTCCCGGGTTCAAGTCCCGGCCGCCCTACTGGAAAGTGCATTCTGTCCAGTATTTTTTAGTTTGGTCGTTTCTTGCGAGACTTGAGAAAATAGTCAAGAGGACTCGACTCTGCTTCGCGCGGGTGGACCAGAACAACGGTCTGAACAGCACTTATATTTTCTTGTTTGGCGGCGACTCGCCCGGTACTGCGAACGGTCATGGGTTCACGTGACGCGTGGTCTCGAGAATGCGCGCTGATCTGTACGTTTGTTTAGCTCTGGCTTGTGGCACGTGATGCCGCGCACTCTTATTCACCACTTATTCGCTCGGAACGCATCGCCGGCTCGTGAAATTCGTCTCCCTGATGAGGAGATTTGCCATAGTCCTTGAGTCGGCGCGTGTCGCGTGGCGTGGGTCTGAAGTCCGATGTATTTTTCCGGGCCGACGCTGTTGAGACTAGGGATCGTGAGCGTGATTTGGATGGAACGGACCTACCGCCGGCCTTGTCGGCATCGCGGACTCGGAAGGCTCACGCCGATCGAGCCTGAGGTGCCAATGACGTTCGGGAAGTGAGACGCGGACGTGGGGCCGTTTACGGGGCCGGTCAAATCACTAAGCTGAGCTTCGAACTTGTCACTGGGGCGGGGGAAGACAGGCAAGCTGATGCAGCAGACTCCCTCGTTCCAGAGGTTCCGCGCCACGGTATTGCGCGCGCTCGTCGTGATCGTGGCCGGGCGCGCTGTGGTCATCGCGGGATTCTTCGTCGGACATGCCCAGCCCGCGACGCTGTTCCTGCTGGCAATCGCCGGAGCGCTAGTCGCCCTTCTGATCGTGTCGTATCGTCACCGGTCGTTAAGTCGTCCGATCATCGCAGCTGTGCTCGTGTTGTCGCTGGCGGGTTCCGTGGCCTCCGGGCTCTCCGTGACATCCGTGGCCCTTGCGACCGTGAGCGGTTTCACTTTCTTGATATTGTCCGTTGCGGTGGCGGCGGTGGTAGACCTCATTCCCGCCAGCATCTACAGCGCGGTGGCCATGTCGCTGGGGATCTCGATCATCTTCTTGAGGTCGTCAGAGGCTCCGATGACTGCCGCAACTTTCGTTGGTATGACCGTTGCCGCCACACTGGTAGTGATGATGCTCCGACGCTTCCTGAAGGCTGAGCGGGACAGCGCTATCGACCTCACACTGACCGACCCTCTCACCGGCGCGGTCAATCGCCGTGGGATGGCCGATCGGGTGCCCTCACTGAGCGAACTCGCACAGCGAACCGGCCAGGAATTCGGCTGTCTCGTTCTCGATCTGGACCATTTCAAGGCCGTGAACGACACGTACGGGCACCAACGCGGCGACCAGGTGCTGACCGACACCGTGGGTGCGATCGAGCGGGGAACGCGCACAAGCGACCTTCTCGTTCGGCTGGGCGGGGAAGAATTCGCTCTCTTCGTCGTCGTTCCCGACCGGGAGCACCTCTTGGCCCTTGCGGAGCACGTTCGGAGCATCGTGGAGACGACGCACCGCGACATGGCGGTGACAGTGAGCGTGGGCTGCAGTATCGGAGACGGCAGCACCGAGGGCAACCTCGCCGCACTCCTGGCCGAGGCCGACGACGCAATGTACGCCGCAAAGAATGCGGGGCGGAACTCAGTACACATGAGCGCCCGTGTAGAGCGCGGTCCGAGACCGGCCTCGGACAAGGTCATGGGCGGCGCCGATCCGGCGCCTGGCGCGCAGGGAATGCACACACAGGGAACCTCAGCCCCCAGCCTTTAAGCGGCCCGGCAAGCCTGGTGGCAGTACGGGACCCAATCAGCGGGCGGAGAACAACCGGGCGAAAAAGCCCACCTTGGTCGAGCCTTCGTTCTCATGGCCGATACACCGCTGCGCCTTGGGCGCACCCGGGCGACGCTGTGCACGCTGTCGCGGGGCGCCGGAGTGGGCGGACTATCTTGCCGGCGGGGTCGACGCGGTCGAGCGCCTGCTCGCCGAATGTCCCGAGCGGTCGCGCTGGAGCAGGGTTGCCCCGCCGATGCCGACGCCGGCCGTGGGTGTCAGGGCTCGCTAGTCGTGATGTTTGGCGAGTCGGTACATCGTCCAGTTCAGGCTCAGGAAGCGAATGAGCTGCTGGACGAGGTTGCTTCGGCGTCGCAGCTCGCGCATCCCCGGTAGCGGCGCCGTATCGATTCGAGCCTGGGCGTTATCCATGCTGGTCTCCGTTGATCGTGTCGTTGAGGCGGGTTATTCGGGGATGAGGTACCAGAGCGGGTATGCCTTGGCCTTGTAGATGAAGAGGGTGTGCAGCATCCGTTTCACCCAGTGCGCGGCGAGCCCGATGTCGCCGGTGGTCTCCTTGGGATCGCGGCCGGCCGTGTTCGGGTGCCGGGAGTAGTCCGGCACAATGGGTGACATCGACATGGCCGCCGCGGTACCGGAGAGCATTCCCGTTCCCGTCGAGGCGATGCAGGCGGCCGCCATCTCGCCCATCGAAGCCGTGTGGGTTGGCTCGGTGGAGCCGGTCAGGATCATGTCCGAAATGGTCATAGCCACGGCCTTCCCCATCGATCCTGAGGGCATGCCGGTGCGGGGCGGCGCCGGGGCGACCAGGACGCCGTCGGGGGTCGAATAGGGGCGGGAAATCGCATGCGGCGGGGCAAACGCGATCCCGATCCCGAACACGTTGTGGTGCAGCGGGTTCTGGTAGGTCTTGGGCCAGTCCTGCGCCGACCACTGGTCGAAGGGTTTGGCTTCGTAGTTCGCGTCGACCCGCATGAACCCGCTAGGGGCGAAGATCGAACCGGTGATGTCGGCTCCGTCTCTGTCGAAGGCCTCAAGGTTCACGCCGCGGAACGGGGGGAGAAGCATGGCGAAATCGAACGGCTGGGTGTTGTCCGTGCCGTCGATCTGCCGGTAGTGGATGAGGCCGGGTTCGATTTCGGTGACCGCGGCCTGGGTGATCGCCTTCATCTTCCGTTCGCGGAAGAGCGATTCCATCCAGGCCTCGCTCGTGATCCTGTGGTCGCCCTGGCTGAAGGTCATGCCGCCGACGCCGAAATCGCCCAGCTCGTGCTCGTTGGTCAGGTAGATGACCTCTGCCCGTTCCCGGACCCCTGCCGCGCGGAGTTCATGTTCGACATTGAAGGCGTACTCGAATGCTGCTCCCTCGCAGGTGCAGGTTCCGTGGCCCACTCCGATCACCAGGGTCTGCCGTCGGCCGGTCTTCAGCGTCTCGATGACGGTGGCCAGGTGCTTGGCCGCCTCGACGGCGTGGCTGGGCGTGCAGACCGACACGGTGTGACCGGCGTCCGGGCCGAGGCCCGGGGTCGCCTCGAAGTTCAGCCGGGGGCCCGTCGCGTTGATGAGGTAGTCATAGCGGATGCGTTCGGTCTGGCCGGCCCGCTTCGGGTCGGTGTATACGACATCGACGGCTCCGCGGGGGCTGTCGGTATCCTTGTCCGGTCGCAGTGCGACGGCCCTGGCCTGGCGGAAGACGATCTTCTTCCGCCGGTAGATCGGGGCGAGAGGGAAGACAACCTTGTCGGGGCTCATCTTGCCGACTCCGACCCAGATGTTCGAGGGGATCCAGTTCCAGTTCGAGTTCGGTGACACCACCACTACCTCATGGTTCCTGCCCAGGCGCCGCTTCAGGAATAGTCCTGCGGTGTGTCCGGAAACCCCGGCTCCCAGAATGACGACTCGTGCCATGTCAGACCCCTCAATCCCAGCTGCGATGCTGTTGATCTGAACCATACTCCTATACCTCAGGGGGTATTGAGTGTGACGTGGGAAAATACCTATTGGGGTATAAGTGACACCATGAAAACAGTGATCACAGCCTGGGCGCCGGACTGATCGGTCTGGTCGCGGCCAGCTATGTCGATGCACCCAACGGTGCAGATGCCACCCTGTGTGACCTGCGCTGGCCGGCGCTCGTGTCTGTCGACCGATCTGCGCACCGCCGTGCCTTTGCTCGAGCCGGGCATTCGTCCTTTCGTCAGCGTCGCGGCGATCGCGTTGTTGGTCTGGGCTTTGCTGGCACGGCTGAACAGCGAACACGAGGCAACACGTAGCCAGCGCCGGTCAGGTACGCCAGGCGACATCGATGGCACCGAAGATGGCGAAGTATGCACCACGTGCCGCCCGTTGTTCCCGAGAGCCGGCGGCCGTCCGTGACGGATGCCGGGACAGCCGACGACACGGAGCCGGTCTGTCGGGCTGGATGCTGCTGATCTGCTGCCGAGTGTGTCAGTCGTCCCTGCGGCTGTCGCTCATCTGACCGTTCGGCAGTTCGAGGGCTGGGCGTATATCCGCGTCTGAGCCGGACGAGGCATCCGTCCTGGGCAGGTCGTCGATCGCGGGCTCCTCCGGATCTCGATAGATCGACAGTTCCGGTCCGGGGTGGCGTCGAGTCTGGACGATGATGAGGACGATCCCGGCGATGGCGGCGAGGAGCGCGATGTCCACGTTGATCTTGAGGCCGAAAAGGAAATACTCGGTCGGGTCCAGGCGGAGCGACTCGAGGAACGCCCGTCCGGCGCCGTACCAGAGCAGGTAGAAGCCGAGGGCCTTGCCCCAGCGGAGGTTGAACCGGCGCTCGAGCACGAAGATGATCAGCACGACACCGATCGCGTTCCAGATCATTTCGTAGAGGAAGAGCGGCTGGAAGAGCGTCCCGGCCGGCAGCCCCGTAGGGAAGGCCGCGTTCGTCGACTCGATCTCGAGTCCCCAGGGGAGGGTCGTCGGGCCACCATAGAGCTCGTGGTTGAAGTAGTTCCCGAAACGGCCGAACGCCTGAGCGAGGAGCAGGCCGGGGGCGAGGGCGTCAGCGAACGAGAAGAATCTGATGCCGGCCCGACGGCAGCCGATATAGGCTCCGATGCTGCCGAAGAGGATCGAACCGAAGATCGCGAGTCCGCCCTCCCAGACGAACAGCACCTTCCACAGGTCCGCGCCGGGGAAGAAGTAATCGGTGGGATGAGTGACGACGTGGTAGAGGCGACCACCGACGATTCCGATCGGGACCGTCCACATGGCGATGTCCATCACCATGCCCGGCTTGCCGCCACGGGCCGTCAACCGGGCCGAGGACAACCAGACGGCGATGACGATTCCGGTCAGGATGCACAGCGCATAGAAATGCACACGCAGGGGCCCCAGATCGAAATAGCTGATGGATGGGCTCGGAATGCTGGCGTGAACCACCGCGTTCACCTTTCGATCGTGCGCATGTGCGCAGCTGGCAGACGAAGGTCTCCCAGAGGTCCCGGAGAAGTCCGATGTCTCGAACCGCCAAAAGCTTATGCTGGCCCGCTTGAATCACCGCACCAGCGCAGCCGTCGAGAGCGGATGCTGGGAGGGTTCTCATAAAGTTGCGACCGCTGGACAACCGGCGCACCCAGCGGGGCGATCCCGAACGCTACGATCGAAACGTGAGACCCGTGTCGAATTCGGTTACTCCGTCGTGGGTCGCCCGAATCGTCGTGGTCACGGCGCTCGTCGGCATAGGGGCAGGACTCGGCGGCCTCGCGGTCAGCGTGCTCCTTCGAACGATCCAGCACCTCGCCTACGGCTATTCGGAAGGCACCTACCTCGACGGCCTGGCCCACTCCTCACCTCAAACACGCGTGATCGCCCTATGCGTCGCGGGCGTGATCGGTGCAGTTGGCTGGTGGGCGCTCCGCCGATGGGGGAGACCCATCGTCGCGGTGGATCGAAGCGTCGCGGGCGAGCGGATGCCCGTGCTCGCGACCCTGGCCAACTCGGCCTTGCAGATTGTGATTGTCGGGTTGGGTGCATCCATCGGCCGTGAAATGGCCCCCCGCGAGCTGGGTGCGCTGTGTGCGGGCTGGCTCAGTGAGAAGGCCGGCGTCAATGCCCGCGAACGTCGTGTCCTCGTCGCGTGCGGCGCAGGCGCAGGGCTCGCCGCCGTCTACAACGTCCCGCTCGGGGGAGCGCTCTTCACCGTCGAGATCCTGCTCGCCGAGGTCAGTCTCGCCACCGTCTTGCCGGCCCTGGCCACGTCCGCGATCGCAACGTTGGTCGCGCAAATCGTTGTGCCCACGACCCCGCTGTATTCCGTGCCTCAGTTCACCCAAACGGCTTCCCTGATGGTGTGGTCCCTTCTTGCCGGGCCCGTGATCGGAATCGCTGCCGTCGGTTTCGTGCGCCTGGCCGCCTGGTCTGAAAAGCGGCGTCCGCAGGGCTGGAGGATTCTTGTCGTCATGCCGCTGGTGTTCGCGGCCATTGGACTGTTGTCGCTCGTTCTCCCGGAAATCCTCGGCAATGGGCGATCACTCGGCCAGACCGCATTCGACGCAATCCTGCCGATCGGGCTGGTGGCGGTGCTGCTCGTCGCCAAGGTGGGGGCCACGATCGGCACGATCGGGAGCGGTGCTGCCGGAGGAACGCTGACGCCCTCCCTCGCAATTGGCGCCGCGTTCGGTATCGTGACCGGAGGGCTCTGGGACGTGTTGTGGCCCGGGACCCCGGCGGCGGCCTTCGCCCTCGTCGGCGCAGCGGCATTTCTCGGAGCTGCCATGCGCGCGCCCCTGACAGCGTTGGTTCTGGTGCTCGAATTCACCGGGCAGGGGCCGGCGCTGCTGATCCCCATGACGCTTGCGGTTGCGGGTGCTGTCGTCGTGGAATACCTCCTCGGGCGGAGACGGTTCCTCGGCGTCGACTGACGCGGATCACGTGCCGATGGAGTCCGGTCAGTGGCTCGCGGCAGTCAGGACGGGTAAGCGCGTGCGTCGCTCAGTCCCCGGCAGCGAACCGTGCGAAAATTGCCACGCCGGAAGCCGGATTGATCGAAGGGACTCCCCAATGGACGCGAACGAGTGGGATAGCCGTTACCGGCAGGCACAGGACGGCGACCACGCCCGGCTCTGGTCGGCCATGCCGGCGAAGCTCGTGCAGGACATTGTTGCGACCTGGACCCCTGGGCGTGCCCTCGACCTGGCCTCAGGCGACGGCCGTAACGCGATCTGGCTGGCCAACCGTGGCTGGCACGTAACCGGGCTTGACTTCTCCGCCGAGGCAATCGCCCAGGCCCGGGAGCACGCCCGGGCGGCCGGCGTCGATGTGGACTGGCTGGTCGCGGATGCCACGACCTGGCAAACCGAGGAACGCTTTGACCTGGTCACGGTGATGTACCTTCACCTGCCGGAGGAACTGTTCCGAATCGTATTGGCCAGGGCGCTTGGCTGGCTCGCTCCGGGCGGGCACCTCCTTGTCCTCGGTCACGATCGAGGCAACATAGACGCAGGAGGCCCCGGCCCCGGCAATCCCGACATTCTCTATACGCCCGAACTCCTATCCTCGATCGTGGGACAAGAACGGATCCTGCGCTGCGAGACTGTCAGCCGCGACCTGGCCACCGATCCCGAGTCCCCGGCTGATCATGCCGGCGGAGTAGCCCTCGATACGGTCTTGGTTGCCATCGGCTGAAACCCTCTGCCATTTACCTCGGGGGGGGGGTCTTAAGGAAGGCCTTCACGTCCTGAACTCGGACCGTCGGCGCGACCATTTCGTCACGCGTGTCGTCGCCGGGTCGCAGCGGATTGTGGCGTGCTCACAGTTCGCGAAAATCACCGTGACTGTGCACTATCGACGAGCTGTGGATCGGCCGTGGGGAAGCCGGCGCTGAGCACTATCCCGGCAACGGCTGCCATGAGCTGAAATAGACCTCCATTTTGAGGGAACCCTCATTTTCAGGGCACCTCACCGCAAGAGATCTCCATGTCATCCCAGATCTGGTCCGTAAGGTACCGAATATGCGTGCAAAAACTGGAAAGTCTCGCGGGGCCCTGGGCGGCCTTGTGGGATTCGTTGCGATGAGTGCCATCGCCGGTGTTCTCGTGACGGCCGCGGTCACTCCCGCTCTCGCTCTATCGGGTGTGGCAGCAACGGACACGATCAATGTCTTCGAGAACCTCCCCGACAATCTCAAGATCGACCAGCTCTCGCAGAAGAGCAACATCTACGCGACGCGCGCCGACGGAACCGAGACGCTTCTGGCCTCGTTCTACGACCAGAACCGGGTCGAGGTCGCCTCGGATGCGATCAACCAGTTCGTGAAAGACGCCGCGACCTCCGGTGAAGACCCCCGCTTCTACGAGCACGGCGGCGTCGACCTTCAAGGCACCGTGACCGGGCTCGTCACGACCATCGCGAGTGGAACCGCCCGCGGTGGATCGTCGATAACACAGCAATACGTCAAGAACGTCCTCGTGCAAGAGTGCGAAGTCCTCACAGATGCCAAAAAGAGGTCGGACTGCTATGACACGGCGACCGCAACCACTCCCGACCGCAAGCTCAAGGAGATGCGCCTTGCGATCGGCGTGGAGAAGAAGTACTCGAAGGATGACATCCTCCGCTCGTACCTGAACATCACCGGCTTCGGGGGCACGGTCTACGGCATCGAGTCCGCGGCGGAGTACTACTTCGGTGCGACCGCCGCGACGCTGACTCTGCCGCAGGCGGCGAGCCTCGTGGCGATCGTGAACAACCCGGTCAAGTTCCAGCTCGACCAGCCGGACAGCGCGACCAACGGTGCAGCCAACGGCTACGCCGCGAACAAGGACCGCCGCGACTACATCCTCGACGAGATGCTGAAGTACGGCAAGATCAACCAGGCCGACCACGACGCCGCGATCGCCGCCCCGATCGAACCGAGCATCCACGTGCCGTCGACCGGCTGCCAGACCGCCGGCGGCAGCGCGTACTTCTGCGACCTCGTCGTGAACACCCTGCAGAACAACCCAGTCTTCGGCGCTGACGACACCACCCGGATGGCGAGCTTCCGCCGCGGGGGCTACAACGTCTATACGACTCTCGACCTCGACCTGCAGCAGGCGGCAGAGGCCACCGTCAAGGCCAACGTACCCTCGACGTTCCCCGGCTGGGACGTCGGCGGCGTGGCCGTGAGCGTCGGCGTCGGTACCGGGAAGGTTCTCGCCATGGCGCAGAACAAGGACTACAGCCAGGACCCGGCCGTCCAGGCGACCGGAGCGAATTACACCGGTATCAACTACAACACCAACATCGACCAGGGCGGGTCCAGCGGGTTCCAGCCCGGATCCATGTACAAGCTGTTCACCCTTGCCGAGTGGCTCACCGAGGGGCATTCCCTCAATGAGCGGGTCGACTCTCGCATCAAGTCCAACTGGGGCACCTTCCGCGACAGCTGTGCGGCCGGCGGCACCGTGAGCTTCCCCGGCTACAGCCCCAAAAACGACTCATCGTCAGAGACCAGCTCGAACTACAGTGCCCTTGAGTCCACGATCAACTCGATCAACACCGGCTATATCGGCATGGCGAAGAAACTTGACCTGTGCGCCATCCGCAAGACCGCCGAAGCCTTCGATGTGACGCGCGCCGACGGAAATCCTCTGCAACAAGGCGCCTCCGCGGTGCTCGGCACCAATGAGGTCGCGCCGCTGAGCATGGCGGTCGCCTTCGCGGGCATCGCCAACAACGGCACCACCTGCAGCCCGATCGTGATCGACCACATCACCGGATCCGATGGAACGGCCCTCCCGGTGCCGGCTAGCGATTGTCACCAGTCGGTTGACCCCACGATCGCGGCAGGAATGGCGACCGCGATGCAACAGGTCATGACGAGGGGAACCGCGACGCAGTCCTACGGTGCCACGAGCCCGAAGGTACCGATGATCGGCAAGACTGGAACCACAGACGGCAACAAGGACACCTGGATGGGCGGAGCGAGCAGCAAGGTCGCCACCGTCGTCGGTGTGATGAGCGTCACCGGTGACAAGGACCAGCGCACCACATACTTCAACGGCCAGCAAGCCGCCACAGCCCGACACCGGATGTGGCCGGCCATCATGAGCGTTGCCAACGCCAAGTATGGGGGAGCCGCCTTCGCCGTGGCGGTCGGCGGACGCTGAGTGTCGTGCAGGCCCGCCCCGTCTGCACTCTTCTGTACCTTGCCGACAAATGGATTGGTGAATCGGTTTGGATCGCGAGGCTCCTCGGCCTCCAATTGGTCAGCCTGATCACCGAACCCTCCGCGGTTCTGCGCGTGCACCGTTGCCGGATCTAGACGAGGGCGTCACCGTGCAGGTCGAATCTGCGAGTTGATGTGTGCACGTTTATTCAGCGCATATTGGCTCGAGGTCGCTCTGGACAGGTCGAGACATGTCGATGAAAATGGAAGCAACAGAACAAGTAATTCCCGGTCAGGTCGAGGTATGTCGAGGTCGATCGAGGTGAGGCGAGTGGAGGAAAGTCCCTCGGTCTAAATCCGTCGGACCCGGGTTCAAGTCCCGGCTGCCCTACCAAAAAGTGTCTTTTGACGAGTCTTCGGCGTGTGTCGCGTGGCGTGCGTCTGAAGTCGAACGAAGATCATCCATGGTCCTGTCCAGCCCATCCCGCTGAACCCCTTCATGTTTGTTGTACTCACATGTCTGGACGTTCAATCGTGGATCTGGTGTTCTTTGGCGACGCTGCAGGTCAGGACACCTTGCCCGGTCCGTCCAGGCCTCCGGTGCACGGGGAGCCGGGTTCTGGAGCAGTTGCGGCGCCCCGGTACTTGGCGATGAATGCCGCGAGTCGGGGATCGGCCGGGTCGCTGATGTCGAGCTGCGTGCCCCAGGCCGATGCGACGATCGATGACGGGAGACCGGCGAACGGAGACAGGATCGCGTATGTCGCAGGGATCTCCTTGCGCAGAGCTGCGAGCTGATCACCCGTCACTTTTAAAGCGTCGTAGGTGACCCACACGGCGCCGTGCTCGAGCGAGTGCACTGCGTTTTCGTTGGGGACGTTGTCGGAATACACGCCACAGTTCAGGAGCGTGACGGAGTGGTCTCCGCCTACCGGTGGCAGCGGATTGTATTTCACGGTTCCGGTGACGTGCTGGGAGGTCTGGTTCGGGAAGGTCTGCACGCCGTCAACGGATGTTGGTGCTGCCGCGTTCTTTGGGGCGCCCGTGGTCGTGACGACGAGGACGATGACGAGCACGACGATCCCTGCAGCGGACCAGGCTGCGGCGATCCCGATCTTTCGGTTCCGCTTCGCTTTGGATTGTTCACGCTTGAGTGCGGCGACTTTTTCTGCCCGACGCACGGCTCGTTGCTGTTTGCCTGTTCCAGGCGCGGATTCGTGACCTCCGCCAGCTGAGTGGTCGTCCGAGTGTGGGGGTGTTTCACGAGCCATGTCAGCTGTCCTTCGGGTCAGGTGAAATATACCCGATGGTGTCCTGTAGCGACTTGAGTTCGGCTCGGGCGGCCTGAATGTCTGCTTGGACGTTTGTCGCCGGCTTCGCGCAGCACCCGGCGTCACCCAGGGCGGTTCGGCCGCGCAGCATGGGGCGCATGCAGAACCGCCAGGTCAGCGCCGCGGCAAGCGCCGTAGCGGCGAGGGAGATCAGAATGGGGATCATGCGTTCGGTCCGGTGCCGGGGTGGCGTTCGTCGAATGCCGCGGCCTGGGGGCGGAGGGCGGCGACTTCGGCGCGGAGGTGGGCGAGTTCCTGTTCTTCAGGACCGTCGACGGTCTTGCCGTGGCGGCGTCCGCGCATCATGAACCACATCATCAGGCCCATCCCGACGGGGCAGATCAGGGCGGGGAGTATGTAGAGGAATTGCTGCATGTCAGGATCCTTCTGGTTGGGTCGATTGGGTGGTTTCGATCATGGTGGTGAATTTCCGCCGGAGGGCGCGGGTGGATAGACGCCCGTGTGCGATCAGCCGGCCGTTAGCGACGAGCCCGGGGGTGAAGGCCAGCCGCTGCTCACGGGCGATGGCACGGCCGGTGTCACTGTTCACGTCGACCTCGTCGATGTGGAGGGCGAATTCGGCGGACAGTTCGGCAAGCACTCGTTTTCCCGCGATACAGGAGGGGCAGTCGCTTTGAGTGAGCAGGGTCAGGGCGATCATGACGTCGTATCGGTCTTCAAGTCGAGGAGAAGCTGGTCGACGGGCACGAACATGGTGTATTTCGGAGCCCCGCCGTAGTCGGCGCGCCAGGTGATGGTGCCGTCGGGGCCCACGAGGATGAAGCTGTGCCCATCGGTGCTGGTGCCCATCATGCCGAATTCGTTGGCCTGGTACTTTTTCGAGGTGACCAGGTCGGGGTCGGACAGGACCGGGGTTTTGAGGCCCATGTCGTTGGTTCTCCGGGCGATTTGCTGGGCCGGGTCGGTTGTGATGGACACGACGGCGTCGATTCCCGCGGACTGGAGCTTCGCTGCGTCCGTTTCCAGGCTGGTGATCTGCGTCCAGCATGGTTCGCAGGCCAGGCCTTCCTGAAAGAAGAGCAGCACATTCTTGCCGGTGTAGTCGGCCAGGGACACCTGTCCGCCGGAGTTGTCGGCGAGCGTGAAGCCTGGTGCGACCTGGCCGATGCCGGGGGTTCCGACGTCGTACGACGACGACTGCGTCGTCGTACCGGTGGCTGCCGTCCTCGGGGTGTTCGCGCTGGCGAAGACGCCGTATAGCCCGGCGAGGACGATGCCGGCGATCAGCAGCCCGGTGATCCAGCCGAACCAGCCGGGGCGGCGGGACCGGATACTGGGGGACTGTTGCGTGTTTTTGGGGGCGGAACTCATTTGGTGGTGTCCTGTCCTGTGCGTGCGGGGGTTTCGAGGGCTGCATCGCTGCAGCAGCTGGATTCAGAGTCGGTGGACTGAACCGGCCCGTCGGGTGTCGTCGTGGTTGGTTCCGGGGGCTTTGGTTCGGTGTTGCGGGCGGCGCGCCACACGAAGTAGCCGCTGGAAGCAACCAGCACGATTGCGACGGCCCAGCCCGGAAGCCAGGCGAGCGCCTTGGTTACGACGGAGACGCTGTGTTGTAGGTCGGCGCCGAACTGGGCGAGCCAGCCGCCTGAGGTCATCCCGGGTCCGACCGCGGCCTGAATATAGGTGAGGATGGCCATCACGATGAGTAGGACGGCGGAACCTAAGCTGCCGACGGCGAGGCTGCGGCGGTGCCGGCCCAGGTGCAGTGTGATCTGGCGTCCCTGAAGCCACTTGCTTGAGGCCCAATCCTTACGGTCCCAGACCAGCGCCAGTATGGCGAGGG
Source organism: Cryobacterium sp. 10I5 (assembly GCF_035019865.1). Classification (NCBI taxonomy): domain Bacteria; kingdom Bacillati; phylum Actinomycetota; class Actinomycetes; order Micrococcales; family Microbacteriaceae; genus Cryobacterium; species Cryobacterium sp. 10I5. The sequence continues at coordinate 83,629 of NZ_JASJVI010000001.1, read as the reverse complement.
GGGCGACCATTCCGGTCACATAGGTGAGGCCAACGGCCAGGGCCGCGGGGAACGAGGCGGTTGCGCCGGAGAGGACCGCGACGCCGATGAGTACCGGAGCGCAGCACGAGCTGGCCGCACCGGAGAACACTCCGAGTCCGTAGACCGAGGCGAGGCCATGGCCGGCGGGAACTCGGCGGGCAAGCATCGGAAGCTGCAGCTTCCAGCCAAACAGCATCGCAATGCCTCCAATCAGCATCGCCGTGGCGGCGATCGTGAAGACGATCGCGTGCTGGCCGGAGATCAGCCCGATCAAGGCCGTTGCTCCCAACCCGATCGGCACGATGATCGTGGCGACCCCGGCAGCGAAGACCAGGGTCGCTCCCACGATGCCGGAACGCCGACGCATGCCCGACGCAAAGTAGGCGGGCAACATCACCGATACGCAACAGGGCGCGAGCAGGGCAACCAGGCCGCCCAGAAAGGCGGCGAGCAGAGTGCCGCCGAACAGTAGATTTTCCATTTATTCTTCGCCTTCACCCGGGCCGCGTCCTGCGCGGACATTCACCTATCCTCCTAAGGAGATTAGGTGATTGTGATGCGGTTGTCTAACTGGCGTGCCGAAGCTGAAAGTCAGCTCGAGAAGCGACCCTCGTCCATGCTGTCGACGGCACACGGGGCATGTGCAGCAGGCGCAGGCGCGCTGCCGGACGTCGGAGAAAGGGACGCCGACAGGCTGGTTACCGGCTCGACGGGGCACAACGCATGATCTGCGCTCGTCACGGCCGGCCAGCCGAGGGCGAGTCCGGGCGCGATCAGCAGCAGCGCGATCGCGACCGCTGCGACGCACGTGGGGAAGCGGCCCACGGATTGGCGTGGAGGGAGGAGCCGGCGGACGCGGGCTGCAGCCCCGGTTCCAGCGGCTCCGAGAGCGACGGCCGGTACTGCATGCGGCGGCATGGCTGCGACGGCCAGGAGCGCCGCCGCGACCGTGAGCCGGTGAGTTCGTGCAGCCGCGACATCGTCGGCACGAAGTTCGACCAGGCGAGCCGTCTCCCGCGCAGCCAGCCGGAAAGGCGGGAGCCCGTGAAAGGCCTGCGACAGTGCCACGGAGAATGCGAGGGCAAGGTCATGCCGCTCAGTGAGGTGCGCGCGCTCATGGGCCAAAACCGCGATGAGCTCCTCGTCCGTCAGAGCGTGAAGCGCGGCCGTGGTCACGACAGTGCGCCGGTGGATTCCCGGCATGCAGTAGACCGCCGCTTCCGTGGAATCGAGGATGACGATGTCGCGATCGAAATCCGGGCGACCAACCATGTCGAGAACTCGACGATGTGCCGTGCGCTCCCGTGACATTCGGGCGCCCGTTGATGCCAGGCCCCAGAAGCAGCGCGTGATGACGGCGCCGGCCAGCAGCGCCCCACCAATACCGACGGCGGCACCGCTCGGCGTCGAATACTGCTGTTGCAGCGCCATTGCACAAGCCTGGAGGACGTCGATGATGCCCTTTCCGCCCAGGCCTGCGATGGGAATCGCAAAGGACAGGCCGGCGAGGGCCAGCGAGCCCACGACAGCGCCAGTCAGGGCCTGCCAGGACGCGATCGCGAGCCGGGGCGCGCGATCGACCCAGTTCGCGCGCAACAGGAGCCGGGGGACTGCGATAGAAAGAGCTATCGCGTACACAGTCAGGGTGATTGCGACAATCACGACTTCGGCTCGTTGTCCTGCGCGGCGGCAAGCAGACGGCGCAGTTCAGCGGCTTCGTCGTCGGGCATTTCGTCGACGAAGCCAACGAGTGCTGCCGCCCGATCGTCGGCGAAAGACAGCGCCTCGCGGATGAGTCCGGACACATAATCGTCCCGGGTGGCCGCGGGACCATAGCGGAATGCGCGGCCGTCCCGTTCCTTACTGAGCCAGCCCTTGCGATTGAGGATCTCGGTGACCGTTTGAACGGTGTTGTAGGCGAGCCCGCGATTGAGCCTGTCGAGGATTTCCCGCACCAGCAGCGGATTCTCGGCCTGCCAGACCTCGTTCATGATCGCGTTTTCCAGATCACCGAACTTTGCCATTGTCGAGCCCTTTCGAACATTGCTGTTCCTCGCGAACCGACCGGAAAGTGAGTTCACTCTAATCCTAGTCACCTAAGTTGATTAGGCGGACTGGGGCCGCGGAGTGCCGACAGCTCTCCGCGGCCTGTCAACGGGTCGGCTACATGGCGGCGAGGATGTCCTGCATCTGCGTGATCTGCGCCGTCTGGTCGGCGATGATCTTCGTCGCGAGCGCCTGTGCGTCCGGGTTCTGCCCGTCCTTGAGTTCGACGTTGGCCATGTCAATCGCGCCCTGGTGGTGCTGGATCATCTGCTGGAGGAACAGCTTGTCCGCGGCCGGGCCGGTCGCGGCGTCCAGCGCGGCCATGTCCCCATCGGTCATGGAACCGGAGCTCATGTCCATTCCGGGCATGTTGGCGGCGGTCGCACCCCACGCGGTGACCCAGGAACTCATCATCGTGATCTCCGGCCCCTGGGCCGCCTTGATCTGCTCGGCGAGAGCGGTAACGCGAGGATCGACCCCGGTCTTGTCCAGCATGGTCTGGGCCATCGTTATCGCCTGCTGGTGGTGGTCGACCATCGGCATGGCGAACGAGACGTCGGCATCGTTGAACACCGCTGTCGATGCGGCGGGGGCGGAGGATGCAGATGCACTGGCGCCGCCGGCCGTGGTGGCACCGGCCGAGCAGGCGGACAAGGCAATGGCTGCGGCTAGTGCGGTGGCGGTGAGAAGGGGAATGCGAAGGGAAATCAAGGGGAGTCCAATCTGTCAAACAAAGGGTTGTGATTGTCGTCTGCGGAAGAAGATCCGGAGACGGCGAGCGTGCTCTCGGGTGAAGCGAGACACGGAAATCGCTGGAACGGCGAGAGTCCGCCGCACCGGGGGGAGGCTCACAGCCGGTTGTTGATCAGACGCGGCTAATCGACAAGGCCGTCAGCGAGGGCGGTCGTTGTGGAGGGAGGCGCAGCGGGAGAGTGGGTGCTGCGCGCACGGCGGAGCGCGGGACAACGAGGGTAATCGCGTGCTGGGCGACAGGATTCGGGGAGTGCGCGATGAGTCCGGCAGTACACGCGGACCCTGTCATGAGGCAATCGACGGCACACATGCCGAGACAAGTCGACGGCAGGTGAGACGTTCCCGACGCAGATGCACTGGAAATCGAGGCGAACGGCAGTTCGAAGTCCGACCCCCCTGCGCTGAGGACTGAAACGTTCGACTGCGCGTCGGACATGGCGTGGGAATGTGGCGAGGCTTCGGATTCTGCCGCCATCCCTGCATGCATCGCTACCAATCCGAAAACGATGGCTGCAAGCGAGAGGATTCCGACGAGCGAACGACGCAGTTGCGCGGCGGCTGTGAACGCGCGACTGCACGGCTGAGCTTCCACCACGGCGTTCCCTTTCTTCCCGTGCCGTCCGCAGGCGGCAATGCTCACACTGTAGTCAACGGATGCTCCGCGCGGTCTGAGAGGGCCGACCGTGTTCGACGACGAACGGCCGGAGGTCGCCATCCTCTCATACCTATGGGGGGTATATGCTGTTGATGTAGGCACCGCGAAACACAGTGTCGAGCACCAGCAATTTCCTCGAGAGGATCGTTCATATGAGCCCATCGACTGAGACCAGGATCATGCATGCGCATGCGGCAGCCACGACCACGACGAGGCAAGACGCCATGGGGCACAGCGGCGGCGGCCATGGCACCATGACAATGGGGACCATGATCCGGGATATGCGCAACCGGTTCCTGGTGGCCGCAGTCCTGTCCGTTCCGATCACGCTTCTATCGCCGATCGGCCGCGAAGTTATTGGGTTCACGCTTCCGGCACCCTTCGGGCTCCGTGACGACATAGCGGCCCTGATTCTGTCACTGCCGGTGATCTTCTACTCCGCGTGGATCTTCTTCGACGGCGCCTACCGGGCGCTGCGGGCGAGAACGCTCGACATGATGGTGCTTGTGGCCGTCGGCGTCGGAGCGGGCTGGCTCTACAGCGTGGTCGTCACCCTGACCGGCGGTGGCGACGTCTTTTACGAGGCCGCCACCGTGCTGGCCAGTTTTGTGCTTCTGGGGCACTGGGTCGAAATGCGGGCACGGGGCGGCGCGAATGATGCTGTTCGCACACTGCTCGAGCTCGCGCCCTCGCAGGCCTTCGTGATCCGCGACGGGGAACCCGTTGAAATTCCCACGGCGGAGGTCGTTCCGGGCGACCTGCTGCTCGTGCGTCCGGGATCCAAGGTCCCCACCGACGGCACGGTCGAGTCCGGCGACTCGGATATCGATGAGTCTATGGTCACCGGGGAGAGTCTTCCCGTGGCTAAGACGGCCGGCTCAACGGTGATCGGCGCGACCGTGAACACCACGGGCACCCTCCGGGTCAGAGCGACGAAGGTGGGCGCGGACACCGCACTTGCCCAGATCGTCGCGCTTGTGCAGGAGGCGCAGAATTCCAAGGCGCCCGGCCAGCGCCTGGCCGATCGGGCGGCGTTCTGGCTGGTACTGGTGGCACTGATCGGCGGAATCGTGACCCTGGCAGTGTGGCTGCTGGCGGGCGCAACAGTGCCGGCGGCGATGCTGTTCGCGATCACCGTGGTCGTCATCACGTGCCCGGACGCGCTCGGGCTGGCGACCCCGACGGCGATTATGGTCGGGACCGGACTGGGTGCCAAGCGTGGCGTCCTGTTCAAGACCGCGACGGCGCTGGAAACGGCCGCACGGATCGACACCGTGGTGATGGACAAGACCGGCACCCTTACCCAGGGCAAGCCGGAAGTGACCGACTTCGTCGCGATAGGAATCGACGAGGACGAACTGCTGGCACTCGTTGCCGCGGTGGAGCGCGAGTCGGAGCATCCGCTTGCCGCTGCGGTGGTCAGCTACGCTGCGGGCCGGGGTGTGACCGTGGGCGACGCCGTCGACTTCGAGAACGTACCCGGGCACGGGGCCGGGGCGACCGTGAGCGGGCGCCGCGTGCTTGTCGGCAACCGCAAGCTGATGACCGCGCAAGGCGTTGATATCGAACCAGTCAAGGACAAGCGAGATGCGCTGGCGTCAACAGGACGCACCGCGGTCCTGCTGGCCGTGGACGGCAAGGCGACCGGCGTCGTTGCGCTGGCGGATGCCGTGCGCCCGACCGCTGCTGCCGCAGTCGCCGCCCTGCATGACGCCGGGATCCAGGTCGTCATGCTCACCGGAGACAACGGAGCCACCGCCGCGCGCATCGCCTCCCAGCTCGGGATCGATACCGTGATTGCCGAGGTGTTGCCCGAAGACAAGTCCGCGAAGATCACCGAACTTCAGGCCGCCGGCAAACGCGTTGCCATGGTTGGCGACGGAGTCAATGACGCCCCGGCGCTGGCGCAGGCCGACCTGGGGATCGCGATCGGGGCCGGTACCGACGTCGCCATCGACACGGCGGACGTCGTCCTGATGCGATCCGATCCGTTGGATATCCCTGTGGCGTTGTGGATCGGGAAGGGAACCGTTCGGAAGATGCGGCAGAACCTGGGGTGGGCTGTCGGGTACAACGCCGTCGCGCTGCCGATCGCCGCCGGCGTCTTCTTCCCCGGGTTCGGCATCCGGTTGACCCCGGAGATCGCGGCGATTTCGATGTCCGGTTCCAGCGTGATCGTCGCCGTCAATGCGCTGATGCTGAAGCGCCTTCGCCTGCCACGAGACGTCGAGGTCACACGCGACTGACCGGAGTCAGAGCGGTCGGGCCGTTCCTGGCAGCCGAATGGTGATCGTCGTCCCAGTTCCCGGCACGGATGTCGCATCGACGGTGCCACCGTGTCCGGTGACGAGTTCGCGGACCAGGGCGAGGCCGATTCCCGAGCCGGACACGTGTACCGCCTCCCGGCCCCGCCAGAGTCGGTCGAAGATGTGCGGGAGCTCGTCGGCGGCGATGCCGGGGCCGGTATCGGAGACAGCGAGTGCCGCCCGGCCGTCGTCGACCGTCACGGTCACGGTCACGCAGTCGCCCGGCCGGCAGTAGCGGGCGGTGTTGGCAAGCAGGTTGCCGACGGCCTGGTGCATTCGGTCGGCGTCTGCGCGCACCCAGGCTGGCCCGACGGGCTCCGCGATGACGGTGAGGCCGGCGGCCCGCAGCCGCGACTCCCACTCGGACAGGGCGTCGCGGGCGACCTGGGCGAGGTCGACGGTGGCCAGGTGCAGTGACAGTCCTGCCGTCTCGACGGCCGACAGTTCGGCCAGGTCCGCGACGATGCGTCCGAGCCGCAAAGACTGGTCATGCAGCCCCGCGAGGCTTTCGGGTGTCGGCTCCACGAGGCCGTCACGGAGTTCCTCGAGTCCGGCCTGAAGCGCCGCGAGCGGGGTGCGCAGCTCATGGGCCACGTCCGCGGTGAGAGTGCGCCGATCACGATCGGAGCGGACGACCGCGTCGGCCATGCCGTTGAACGCGGAGGCCAGCTCACCGAGCTCACCCGGAGCCGGCCCGGTGGCCCGAGCCTGCCGGTCACCGGCCGTGAACGAGCGGGCGGCAGCCGTCATGGCCCGGATCGGGCGGACGAGCAGCCGGGTGACGAACCAGCTTGCGCCGAGCGCGATCACGAGGGCGACGACGGCGGCGACGGCGATCCATGACCAGGTGACGTCGAACACGGTGGTCCGGGCCATCATGCCGAACGTCATTCGAACCGTGCCGACCTGGGCGCCGTCGACCATGACCGGTGCCGAGGCCACGGTCTGGCCCATCGCCGACCCCATCCCCATGCCCTGCCCGTCGGCGTTGCCGCCCATCATTCCACCGCTCGACTGGACAGCTGTACCCGTCATGTCCACCACCGTGAGACCGGCGGACGCAGCGTCACCGATTGCGAGGGTGCGGCCCAGTTCCGCTGTCGCCCAGTTTCCGGCCGATCGATAAGCATCGGCAGCTGCTGCGGCCGCGGAGTCCGCGATCTGCTGTCGGTCGGCCTGCTGCGTGACTTGCACGCCCCGATCCACGCCGACCAGGGCGGCGACGCTCATCACGAGCACCGACGACACGGCCACGAGCGCGAACGCGAGCAGGAGCCGGCGTCCCAGGGAGCCGAGGCCCAGGATCCTCATGACAACTCGTCCTGACGGAGCGCAAGTCGATAGCCGACGCCGAGGACAGTCTCGATGATGTCGGCACCGCCCGGACCGAGCTTGTGGCGGAGATTCTTGATGTGGGAGTCGATGGTGCGCTCGTACCCGGCGTATTCGTAGCCGCGCACCCGATTCACCAGCTCATACCGCGAGTAGACCCGCCCAGGAGCGGTCGATATCGCCGCGAGGAGTCCCCATTCGGTCGGAGTCAGGTCGAGCGCGGCGCCATCGAGCCACGCCTGGTGGGCACCGTCATCGATTCGCAACCGTCGGCCGCCGTAGCTTGTCGGCCCCGTCGTGGTCGTCGAACCGCCATACCGGTGCAAGACGGCTTGCACGCGCAGCACGACTTCGTGGGGGCTGAACGGCTTCGTCACGTAGTCGTCTGCACCGAGTTCCAGCCCCTGAATGCGGTCCTCCGTTGTGCTGCGCGCCGTGAGAACGATCACCGGGAGGGTCCCGAGAGTGTGGATTTCCCGGAGGATGTCGGTGCCGTCGATATCGGGAAGGCCCAGATCGAGAAGCACCAGCTCGCACGCAGACAGAAGGCGCAGTGCCTCCGCACCGGACATGGCCGTGAGCACCGCGAATCCAGCTCGTTCGAGGTAGCGGCGGAGGATGTCGCGGATATCACGCTCGTCCTCGACGACCAGCACGGTGGGCATACCTCACCCTAACGCGCGTCATTCGGGCGAAGACTCCGTCGCCGCAAACCTCCACACCATCTCCACACGCACGCCAGTCGATCTGCACACCAGACACGCAGAGTGGGAAACATCAACCCACTCGTTGAAGGAGGAACATCATGAGCAGGAACACACTCATCGCCACGGGGATCGCCGGCGCCGTCGCGACGATCGTCGGTCTCACCGGGCTGTCCGTCGGTGCCGTGAGCGCCATGAACGGCGGGGCGCCGGATTTTGGTACGGCGGGCGGATCATCCTGCACAACACCACGGCTTGCTGGCACCGTCGTGAACGTATCGTTGCGGAACATGGGCGGTTCCATGATGGGCGGCAACAACGGGATGATGGGCGGCATCTCCGGGAACGGAATGATGCCCCGCGGGGCCATGAACCTCAGCCTCGACCGGTCCAACGTCAACTCAGGAACCGTCTCCTTCCTCGCCACCAACGACGGCAGCGTCATCCACGAGCTCGTCATACTTCCGCTCGCGGCTTCGCAGGTCGCGGGCAGCCGGTCGATCTCCGGCGGGAGCAAAGTTGACGAAACCGCAAGTCTCGGCGAGGCCTCCGCCACGTGCAAGGCCGGTGAAGGTACAGGTATCGCTCCGGGCAGCGCAGGCTGGGTGACCCTCGACCTCGCACCCGGACGCTACGAAGTCATCTGCAACCTCCGCGGCCACTACGCCGCCGGGATGTATCGGGAACTGACCGTGACCTGACAGCGACGGGACCAGCATGGTCCCCAGCAATTCCAAGCAATCGAAACCAAACAAACGAAGGAGACAAAATGATGTGGGGCAACGGAATGAACATGGTGTGGGGTTGGCCGTTTGGAATCCTGGTCATCGTGGGCATAGTTCTACTGATCATTTGGGCAGTCCGATCTGCTGGCGCCTCGGCACAGCGCAACGATCAGCAGGTGGCACCGTTGCCCGCTGCAGGAGTCGTGCAGCCGAGCAAGGCTCGTCAGATTCTGGACGAGCGCTTCGCCGCCGGCGATGTGACCGCAGAACAATATCGGGCACAACTGAAGGTGCTCGGCATTCCGTCGGGCGGAGTTGACGACGGTATGAGTACGGAGCACTAGACAAGATCACGCCAAGCTCCTTGGTGGTCATCCAGACGGCTGCATAATGTCGCGCCACCGAGTGGTCTGCGCCTGCGAACCGGCCGACTGAGACGATCGTGACGCTGGGGGATCCGAGGCCCCCGACTTACGATGAAAGCGTTGTTGACAACTTGATGCGCGCACGTTTATTCACCGCTTATTGACTCCAGATCGACCCAGACCAATCGAGACCTGGCGATAAAATGAAACCCAGCAAGAACAAGAAACCCTGATCGAAACGACATCAATCTATATTGCTCCAGTCGATCGCGAACGCGAGTATCATTCCGACCGGATCCGTCGGTCCCGGGGTTCAAGTCCCGGCCGCCCTACCAAAAAGTGTCTTTTGACCAGGATTTTTAGTTTGGTCGTTTCTCAAGAGACTTGAGTAAATAGTCAAGAGGACTCGACGGGGTCGGTGACTCGCTGAATGCGGGCTCGCCCTTCCCGATGCTTGCCGAGGCCTGGCTCGAGGACGTGACGCTCGACGTGGACCGTGCCCACGGACCAAGGGCACCTACAAGCGGGAGCTGCGCGTGCTCGTGCTGCCCTTCTTCGAGCACTTCACCATTCGCGAAGTGACCGTGCAGATCCCGCCGGCAAATGGCTCAGACCGCCTCGAGCTCGGCGCTTCGTGGAGTTAGGCCAGTCCAGGACTGGAAGGCTCGGTAGAAGGAACGCGGGTCGTTGAACCCAAGGAGGAAGGCGATCTCGTCGGTGGTCATGGCTGCCTGTGAGAGGTAGTGCCGAGCGAGAGCCTCGCGCGTGCGATGCAGGATCTCCTGGAAGCTTGTACCCTCTGCCTTCAACTTACGCTGCATGCTCCGAGTGCTCAGCGACAGCTCGCGGGCGACTCCCATCATCGAACCGTCGCCAGTCGGCAGCAGTTCCACGAGCGCGGACCGCACCCGTTCCGCCGAGGAAGCGCCGGGTTGCAGCTCCGCGAGCCGAAGACGCAATTGAGGTTCGAACGTCTGCCACATCGACTCATTGACCGTCAGAAAGGGGCGGGCCGCATCCGCCGCAGAAAAAATGACCTTGCAGGAGATTCCCTGTGAGACGGCTACGCCGAGAAAGTCCGCATATTCGTCGGTGTGCTCCGGAGGGACGAGGCTCGAGACCCTAAGTGGCCGGATTGACGAACGCGTCGCGATGCGAGCAAGCGCGACGATGAACACCAGGTCGACCATCGCCAAGGACGGTGGTGCAACGGTCGAGTCTGGCCACTGCAGTTCCATGGAGGTCTCGGCTGGGGTGGTCTCGACGACCAAGCGCATCGGCCCGACGATGCGCTTATACCCTGCCACCCGGTGGGCTGCCGAGTTGAGGTCTCGGCTACACAGGGCAGCGAAGGCAAGAGGATCGAACGTCTCCACCGAGATTGACTGGCCGATGCGAATCGGCAGCAATGGATCATCCGCCTCGTCTTCCATTGCCCCCCAGAGACGAAAGAACTCCTCGGGGGTAAGCCAGGCCTTCTCCCCGGCGAACAGGTCGTGCGGGAGCATGGCTCGGCGCAGCACGTCGTCGGGGTTGATACCGGCATCACTGAGAAGCAGTTTGAGGCCGGGGTTCACCCGATAGTTCTCTGCGTCGTTCATGCGCTCAAACCTTCTTCGTTCGCCCCGTGATCACCAGATTGTGACCAAGGGATCAAATTGAGAGTGTCAATCGCTACTTGCCGCGTTCGACCAAGAACTGGGCCGACGCCCGCACCGACTCGTGGAAGGGGATGTACTCGAAGCCCATGACTTCCGGGGCATCTGTTCCCACGACAGCCATATTACGGCCCAGGTCGTTGCGCGCGGCTCGGAGCACTGGGATGAACTGGCTCATGAACCGAATCAGCCAGCTGGGTAATTCTCGGGTGGGAATCCTGCGGTCCGGGTGGGCCAACTTGAGCGCCCTGGTGATGTCGACCAGATAGTGGGCCCCGGCCACGGCGGGGAAACGAAGACCAACAGTGGCTTCGTTGTCAATCGCAAGCACGTGCATGCGAGCAACGTCGCGAACGTCCACGCCCGGGGCATTCATGTGCGGCACGGCGGGCACTCGACCCGAAAGAAACTCTTCGATGTAGAACAGTGAAGTACTGAAGTGGTCATCCATCGGCGGGCCGAATACGCCGCCCGGATTGATTGTGGTGAGCTTCATTTCGGGGTGCAGGGCAACGAAGTCCCACGCAGCTCGTTCGGCAAGAGTCGTGGAGGCCTCGTATGCCGCGGTGTCAGGACCCGACGGATCGGTCCAGTTGTCCCGGGTTGAGATTGCCATCTTGGGTTTGTTTTCATCCTTGTAGATCGCGGCGCAGCTTGACGTCAGCACGACACGTCGAACGCCCGCCGAATGAGCGGCCTTGAGGGCACGCAAGGTTCCGTCGACGGCCGGCCGAATGAGCTCCTCAGGATCCTTGGGTGTGGCCTGCGGGAAGGGCGAGGCTGTGTGCATCAACACATCCACACCCTCAAACGCCTCGGCCCAGCCTTCGTCCTTCAGGAGGTCCAAGGTAACAAAGCCGAGTTGGGCATCGGGAAAAAGCACTTCGAGCTGGTGGCGTCCTTGAGGCGAGCGAACCGACGCCTTAACCGTGTAGTCGTTTTCCAGTAGTTCACGGATGATGTGCTTCGCGATGAAGCCAGACGCTCCGGTGACAAGAACGGTGGTCATAGTCAAACTTTCCTCTGCTGGGTGCTGGCGCTGTTGACGACGAAATACCAGCGTGGCCGCTCCCGCACAATGCATCAATGGCAGATCGCGCCACTTCAGCGGCAAATCGCGCCACCGGCGCAAAGGTCATGATGGTAGCGGTGGCACAGGCGAACCTCTTCGGACGGTGCTAACCGGCAGCCCCATTTTTCCGTGGGTTCGATTCCCGGTGGCCATACGTTTTCAGAGCCATTTGGTTAGAGGCCGAAGTGCTCTTTGTCATAGGCCGTGAGTGAGAGCACTTCCCAGGCGGTGTGCGCCGCTACCAGCCCTGTCAAAGCTGCGTGGTCTTAGGCTGGCGCCACTTCTACGATGTCGGCACCCAGGATTCCGATGCCCGTCAGCCCTCGAAGGGTGGCGAATAACTCTCGGGTGGAGAGTCCGGCGACTTCCGGTGTGCCGGTGGCTGGCGCGTGGGCCGGGTCGAGGACGTCGATATCGATGGAGATGTAGATCGGCCGACCCTCGACACGATTGCGGATGCGCTTGACGATCGTCGCCACTCCGTCTTTTTCGTAATCTTCCGTGCCACATTTTGTACACGCTTGACGACCTTCACCGCGTGTTCCACGGCAAGATTCGATTCCGCCCACACTGTGACAGCCAAATTCGTCACTTGCGTCACGTCTCACGCTGCCGGTCGCGTGGAACGATTCCCGCGCACAATGACGGATATGGATCGATACCGAATAAAACGGACGGAAATGCACTAAAATCGAATCATCACCCGAGTCCCGTCCACAGGAGAGCCATATGACCGTCGAACCGATCGCCCTGACCGCCCAGGAACCAGGCCGCCCTCGTCGATCCGGCGGAGGCGTAGGGTCCAGCGCACACGTGTAACTGCAACCACGTCGACAGTAAGGGCACCGTGTTGACAGCCGTGTCATCCCGTACGCCATCCGCCACGCAACCAACTTCGGCGCCTCCGGAGCGATCCAGCCCGAACTTTCCCTTGATCTGACTGCTTCCGACCATTCACTGCCGCTCCTGGCAACGTTGGAGCGTCCGCAGCCGGTGACTGGTCGGAGGACCTCACCGTTCAACGGCAGATGCGGTCTCGACATTGCGCCGCGCGGGATCGACCCAATCGGATTAATTGATGAGCGGCCACGCTCGAGGAGTGCCACGATGTCGCCCAAGTCCCACTACCTACCGACGCGGCCAAGCCGGCGAAGCGGCGGCCGGATCGTACTTCTCCTCCTCGGTGGCGTCGCCTTGCTTGCGGGACTCGATGGGGCACTCATTCTGCTCGGCCTGCCGGCACCGGTGATCGCAGCCCGCCTCGCCGATGTACATGGCCCGCTCATGGTCTTTGGCTTTGTCGGAACGGTCGTTGTTCTCGAACGCGCTGTCGCCATCCGTCGGAATTGGGCGTTCCTGTCTCCCGGTCTCCTCGGCGCCGGCGGAATTGCGCTTGTATCTTCGATTCCGCTCTTTGTCGGCCAGATCGCCCTCGTGGCCGGATCGATCGTGCTGCTCGCGATTTATCGGGCAATCTGGGCGCGGCAGCCCTCGACCTCCAGCGCCGTTCAGGCCCTCGGGGCGTTGCTTGGCCTCGCCGCGACAATTCTTTGGTGGGGACGTGTCCCGGTGCCTCAACTCATCCCGGCGATGACCCTCTTCCTTGTCCTGACAATCGCCGGGGAACGCCTCGAACTCGCCCGGATCTCACCAACCGTCGACGAGCGGGCCGAGCGGTGGCTGCTCGCGGTAGCCCTGGTCCTGGCCTCTGGCGTCGTGCTGGCACTGCTGTGGCCTGTCCTGGGATATCCGGTGCTTGGCTTCGCGCTGCTCGGTCTCGTCTCGTGGCTCGTGCGATACGACGTGGCGACGCGGCTTGTCAGGTCGAAGGGACTGCCGCGTTACATGGCCCTGTGCCTGCTCGCCGGCTACGGCTGGCTGGGTGTCGTCGGCCTGGTCTGGATCCTGTGGGGACCCGGATACGTCGGCCCTGCGTATGACGCCGTCGTGCACTCCGTCTTCCTCGGCTTCGTGATCTCCATGATCATGGCGCATGCGCCGACAATCCTGCCTGCCGTGCTACGCCGGCCGCTGCCCTATCGTCCTTTGATGTACGGGCCGGTTGTTCTCATGCACGCTTCGCTGCTTGTGCGTGTGGTCGGCGGAGACGCCAGAGGGCTAGATGTTCTGGTGCAGTGGGGCGGTTTCGCGAATATTGTCGCCGTACTGCTCTTCGTGGGTGTTTCCGTCGTCTCCGTCTTTGTGGGCGCGCCTCCGAAACCCGTCAGGCGTGAGTCGAGCACGGCCTCTCCGCGCGGCCGCGCAACGATATCACTGGGAACGCGCCGATGACCCGCCGGCTGTGGCACATCATTACCGGAATCCTGGTGCCGGCGTGGCTTTTCCTCACCCTCGTCGTGGTCATCGTGCATCGGTTCCTTCCGGTCGCACCCTGGCTCATGGTGCACCTGCTGCTCCTCGGCGCGGTCAGCAGCGCGGTCTTGATCTGGAGCCAGCACTTCGCCGACACCCTCCTCAGGCACCCGGCTCCCGGCGGTCGCGTCTCACTCGGCTGGCGCCTCGCGGCCCACACAGTGGGAGCCATCCTCGTGATCACCGGCATGATCGGCGGCTGGTGGCTGGTCGTCCTCGTCGGCGGCATCCTCGTCGGCGCGAACGCGCTCGGGCACGCGACTATCCTCGCCGTGCAGTCCCGTGGCGCGCTGCCCTCCCGGTTCGCACCGCTCGTCCGCTACTACGTCGCGGCCGGCGCCGCCCTGGCCATCGGGGTCACCCTCGGAATCCTGATGGCGCGCATGGACGACTCGGAGGACACCTACGCGCGCCTCTTCATCGCCCACATCGGACTCAACCTGCTCGGCTGGGCCGGCCTGACCGTGATCGGGACAGTCGCCCTGCTCTGGCCGACCATCCTGCACGTGCGAGTCACCGACGGCACCCGCGCGGCAGCGCGCTGGACCCTTCCCCTCTTCCTCGCGGGCCTCACCGTGCTCGGCCTCGGCTGCCTGCTCGGGGAACGCGTCATTGCCGGTCTCGGCGTGGTGGCCTATCTCGCCGGGCTGTACCTGGTGTTCGCCGACGTCATCCGCCAGGGTCGTTCAGCGCCTGCCGTGACCTTCGCCGGGTGGAGCCTCGGCAGCGCCCTGGCCTGGTTCGGCCTCTGCACCCTCGGATTCGCCGTCTCCGTCACTGTCGCCCCCACCTGGACCGCCGCTGCCGACGGGCTCGAACAGCTCGTTCCGGCCTTCCTGGTCGGCTTCGCCGCGCAGATTCTGCTCGGCGCGCTGACCTATCTTCTGCCGGTCGTACTCGGCGGTGGCCCGCGGGTCGTCAAGGCCACGAGCCGTGAACTCGAGCGCGGTGGACTGTTTCGCGTCATCATCGTGAACGGCGGCCTCGTGCTGTACCTCCTGCCGGTCCCGAGCCTGGTGAAGGTCGCCCTTTCGCTCCTCGTCGTGGCCGCCCTCGCGTCCTTCCTGGCGCTGATGACTCGGGCGCTGAAGACCAACCGGATGTTGCGCAGACCGGCGGATGCCGCCGCCCCGGTTCCCGGCTCTCGTCCCGCCTTGCCGCCCGCAGCGCAGCCCGCCCTGCCGCCGTCGCGTCCGAGGCGCACCGGCTCCGTCGTCGTCGCGGCCGGTGCCCTGCTGCTCGCTGTGACGGTCGGCGTTGCGATGGACCCGGCGGCCCTCGGCGTGACCGGCGGCCTCTCTGTCATTTCGGTCCCCGCGACCGGGCACACCACGACGGTCGACGTGACTATGGCGGGGATGCGGTTCAGTCCCGACTCCGTCTCGGTGCCCGTCGGAGACGCCCTCGTCATCAACCTCACCAATGCCGACGACCGGGTGCACAACCTGGTCCTCGACACCGGCATCACCTCCGGTTCGGTCAGCCCCGGGACGACGGCCGTCATCGAGGCAGGCGTCGTCGGAGCAGCGATCGCCGGCTGGTGCTCGATCGCCGGCCACAAACAGCTCGGGATGGTTTTCTCCGTCACGGTGGCCGGTGGCGCGAGTGGGACAGGCTCGAACGCGACAGGCATGGGCGGGATGGACATGAGAACGGGCGCAGATGCCGGTGCGAGTGGTGCGCCATCCGCCGCAAAGGACGTGGACCTGATGAAGCAACCCGCGGCGGACTTTGCCGCCCGTGATGCCCGGCTCGCACCGGCATCCGCCGACACCGTGCACAAGTTCACGCTCACCGTTCAGAACGTCGAAACGGAGGTCTCGCCGGGAGTCCGGCAGACCCTGTGGACGTACAACGGGACAGCGCCGGGGCCGACCCTGCACGGTCACGTCGGCGATGTCTTCGAGATCACCTTCGTCAACGGCGGAACCATCGACCATTCGATCGACTTTCATGCCGGCGCCCTCGCCCCCGACAAGCCAATGCGCACGATCATGCCGGGGGAGAGCCTGACCTACCGCTTCACCGCGACCCGGTCGGGGATCTGGCTCTATCACTGCTCGACGATGCCGATGTCCGCCCATATCGCGAACGGCATGTTCGGGGCGGTGATCATCGACCCGCCAGGGCTCGCGCCCGTTTCCGCGGAGTACGTTCTGGTCCAGTCCGAGTTCTACCTCGGGCCGGAGGGCGGGGAGGTCGACGCGGCGCGGGTGGCGACCCAGCTCCCCGACCTGCTGGCCTTCAACGGGTATGCCAACCAGTATGCGGACCGGCCCCTCACCGCGCGCGCGGGGGAGGCAGTGCGCATCTGGGTTCTGGACGCCGGACCCAACGTCGGCAGTTCCTTCCACGTGGTGGGCGGGCAGTTCAACTCAGTCTTCAAAGAGGGTGACTACCTGCTCCGCGACGGCGGCAGCACCGGGACGGGCGGGGCGCAGGTGCTCGACCTCGCCGCGGCGCAGGGCGGCTTCGTCGAACTTACCTTCCCCGAGGCCGGGCACTACCCATTCGTCAGCCACGTGATGTCGGACGCGGAGAAGGGTGCCCGCGGGGTCTTTGCCGTCACACAGTGAACCTGGTCTGAAAACGCCGGGAAGATAGAGCGTCGAAAATCCCGAGTAGCCACGCCGGAGTCGGCGGGCCCGTACTCGCCCCTACTGCTCGTGAACTGATCCACGAAGAGCTTGGCGCCGAGGGAGTCCGTCGAATGGGTCAGGGGACCGGGACGGGGCCACGGGCTGGTAGGCGCAGCTCGGATCCTCGGCGAGAGGATCGCCGGTGACCGCGTACGCGTGCGAACGGGAGCCGCCGCAGACCGAGCGGAACTCGCAGACGCCGCACCGGCCGCCGAAGGAATCCGGGGTGCGCAGCTCCTGGAGTAGCCGCGCCTCCCGGTAGATCTCGGGGAACGGCTGCTTGCGCACCGAACCGACCGAAACGGGCAGGAACCCGCTCGGGTAGACCGCGCCGACGTGGTCGACGAATGCGAAGCCACGTCCGGAGTTGACGTCGATCGGGGCGCGGGGGGCGCGGCGCCTGGGCTCGTCCCCGGTCAGGAGCTCCGCGGTGTCGCGCCGCAACCGGGCACGCAACGGGCCGACGGGGAACGCCGCATCGAGATCGGCGGCACCGGCGCGCTGGATCGCAATCCGGCGGAAGTGCGGCGCCTCCGTCGTCTTGATCGCGACGAGTTCGGAGACATCGTGCAGCCAGTGCAGTACCTCTTCGGCCTCGGCGGCGGTCAGCGCGTTCAGAAGCTTTCCGCGCCCGGTCGGGACGAGGAAGAATACGCTCCACAGCGTAGTGCCGAGCTCGAGGACCGTCTTCAGGATCGCAGGGAGCTCGTGCACGGTGTCGCGGGTGACGGTCGTGTTGATCTGCAGGCGGTAGCCGACGTCGCGCACCATCCGTGCGGCGACCATCGTGTCGTCGAAGACCCCGTCGACACCGCGGAAGGCATCATGGGTCGCCGCGGATGCCCCGTCGAGGGAGAGCGACACCGCCTTCGCCCCGGCCTCGTGCAGCTCGACGAGCACCTCCCGGGTAAGGCGCGGAGTGACGGAGGGCGAGAGGGCCATGCTGAGCCCCAGGCCCGTTCCGTGGGCCACGAGTTCGGGGAGGTCGGGGCGTTCGAAGGGGTCGCCGCCGGTGAGGACGACGAGCGGGCGGGGCGTGCCGAACGATGCGAGATCGTCCAGGAGCTTCCGGCCCTGGTCGGTGGTCAGCTCGAAGGGATTGCGGGTGCGAATGGCGTCCGCACGGCAATGCGTGCAGACGAGCTGGCAGGCCCGGGTCACCTCCCAGATCACGATGAAGGGACGCTCTCCGGCATCGTGGTGCAGGTACCGAACTGCGCGTGTTGCGGTGTCAGTCACGTGATCCTGGTCCGGTGCAGCTCGAATGCGCACCTCAGTTGTTTTTACCATACTTATAGGGAAAACTAGGGGTGTGCCTGTCCCCGACCTCGATGCCCGTACCCACCGGGCCCTCTCCGGCGTGAGCCGCGTCGCCCTGCTCGACGTGCTCCGCACTAACCTGGCGCCCCTGGACGTTCCCGCACTTGCGGCGGCGGTCGGCTTGCACCCCAACACCGTTCGCTCACACCTCGACCGGCTCCTCGAGGTCGGCCTCGTGACCGAGGCGATCGAGGCGCGCACACGGCCCGGCCGTCCCCGCTTGCTCTACACCGCGGTCGCGCCCGAGACGGACCCTTCAGCCCCCGGTTCCGCCGGACCTACAGAATCCGGGACCTCCGTGGACTCCTACCGGCTCCTCGCGGGCCTTCTCGCGGACGGCCTCGCCGCAGGAGCCCCTGACGCGCGCGTGGGCGGTGAACGGGCCGCCGACGCAGGGCGACGCTGGTCGGAGCAGTACGTGCCCGTCGACGAGCCGGCTGCCGGTCCGATCGATCCTGCTGAAGCGATCGACCGGGTGGTCGAGATCCTCGACGGCGTCGGTTTCGCCCCCGCCCTGTCGGAGGACCGCACCGCGATCGAGCTGCACCACTGTCCGTTCCTCGACGTTGCGAAAGACCACAGCGCCATTGTGTGCTCGGTGCACCGCGGACTGATGCAGGGTGCGCTGGACCGGATGCACGCGCCCACAATCGGCATCCGCCTCGAGCCGTTCGTGCGCCCAGGGGTATGCGTCGCACAAGTGATTTACCCCGCAAACGCGGCACAGCATGGCGGCTTCCTGGCAAAGAGCGGATAGTAGACCCATGTCCTCACGCCCACCGTCGAGCTACCGCACGCTCGCCTCGTTCAGCAGAATCAAACTGCTGTACTTTCTGCAACAGCGCGGGACGATGACGGTCGGTGACCTTGCCGAGGCTTCCGGGCTGCACCACAACACGACACGGGAACACCTGCAACGCCTGATCAACGATGGATTCGTCACATGCGAACCCGAAGAGCGCGACGTCAAGGGCCGGCCGCGGATGCTCTACAGTGCGGCTGCCGGTGTCGACCATCGGGAGGGCTCGATCCGGATTGCGAAGGTCGAGGCCGCCGAACGCCGGGGCGACCAGGTGCGGCGGATGCTGCCCCTCACCGCGGCGATCGACTCACCGCTCCAGCGTCAGTTGGACGCCCTCGACGACCACCTCGACCAGACGGGGTTCGACGGGAGGATCGACGCGGACGGGCGTCACGTCAGGCTGCACGATTGTCCGTACAGCGAGATGGTCAAGGAACACCCGGAGGTCTGTCGCGTGCACCTCGGCCTGCTCCAGGGGATCCTGCAGCAGACCGGCGGTCCGCTGACGGCCGACGCGCTGCATCCGCTCGACGAGCCGGACTCCTGCACACTAGATCTCCGGCACTCGGACGAGGGTGCTGAGTGTGAGGAATCCGAGGGGGCCGATGCCGGACCGGTTCGGGAGCCCACCGAGACCGACGCGGTTATTATTCACGGCGTTTTCCGCTTGTAGCCCGTTCGGGTGCCCGTGAGACTCAGTAGCGAGGCTGTTGCTGACTGCGGTGATGCCCGGGAGTGCAAGGGGTACGTCGTGAAAACTCTCAAGGACTCGAGCTTTTCCAAGCGGAACGCGGGCAAGCCGGGCACGAAGCCGGGTATCGACAGTCCGATTGCGGACAGCATCCTCAACCTCGGTCGTTTCCTCCGCAGGGGCGAGACCTCGCCGGACCTGCGCTCCCTGTTCCTCGAAGGCGGCCGGGACGCCGACAGCTTCTATCGCGACCGCTGGACCCACGACAAGGAGGTGCGGTCCACCCACGGCGTGAACTGCACCGGCTCCTGTTCGTGGAAGGTGTACGTCAAGGACGGCATCATCACCTGGGAGACCCAGCAGACCGACTACCCCTCCGTCGGCCCGGACTCGCCGGAGTACGAACCCCGCGGCTGCCCCCGCGGCGCAGCATTCAGCTGGTACACCTACTCGCCGACCCGGGTGCGGTACCCCTACGTGCGCGGCGTGCTGCTCAACCTCTACCGTGAGGCGAAGGCACGCCTCGGCGACCCGGTGCTCGCCTGGGCCGACGTCACCGGCAACCCCGAGTCCGCCAAGGCCTACAAGAGCGCTCGCGGCAAGGGCGGCCTGGTGCGCGCGAGCTGGGACGAGGCCGCGGAAATCGTCGCCGCCGCACACGTGCACACCATCAAGACCTACGGGCCGGACCGGATCGCCGGTTTCTCGCCGATCCCGGCGATGTCGATCGTCTCGCAGGGCGTCGGTAACCGCTTCATCTCCATGCTCGGCGGCACGATGCTGTCCTTCTACGACTGGTACGCCGACCTCCCCGTCGCCAGCCCGCAGGTTTTCGGCGACCAGACGGACGTCCCGGAATCCGCCGACTGGTGGAATTCGTCGTACCTGATCATGTGGGGCTCGAACGTGCCGGTCACCCGCACCCCCGACGCGCACTTCATGGTCGAGGCCCGTTACCGCGGCCAGAAGGTCATCACGGTCTCGCCCGACTACGCCGACAACTCCAAGTTCGCCGACGAATGGCTCGCCGTGCACCCCGGCACCGACGGCGCCCTTGCGATCGCAATGGGCCACGTCGTTCTCAAGGAGTTCCTCGTCGACCGGCGCACCCCGCGTTTCGTCGACTACATGAAGCGCTACAGCGACTCCGCCTACCTGATCATGCTCACGAAACGCGGCGACGCCTGGGTGCCCGGCAAGTTCATGACGGCGGATGCCCTCCCCGACACCGAGCCGACGGTCGCGAGCGCGGCGTTCAAGCCGATCCTCCTCGACCAGGACGGCCGCACCATCATCCCGAACGGATCCATCGGGCACCGCTTCTCCGAAACAGATGTCGGTAAATGGAACCTCGATCTCGAGGGCGTCGACCCGCTGCTCTCGATCATGGACGCGCCCGACTACGACGGTGCATCCGCTGCCGTCGACATGCCCCGCTTCGACATTTCGCCCACGACAGACGAGGCCGGCGAACAGCAGGCCGGTGGCGCAGGCATCATCCGCCGTGGTGTGCCCGTACGGAGCGTCGCCGGAGAACTCGTGACAACCGTCTTCGACCTTCTCCTCGCCCAGTACGGCGTCGGCAGGGACGGGCTCCCCGGTGTCTGGCCGACCGGCTACGACGATGAAACCTCCCCAGGCACCCCCGCCTGGCAGGAAGGCATCACCTCCGTACCGATGCAGGCCGCAGAACGCATCGGGCGCGAGTTCGCACAGAACGCCGAGGAATCGGGCGGACGCTCAATGATCCTGATGGGGGCGGGCACGAACCACTGGTTCCACTCCGACACCATCTACCGCGCCTTCCTCGCACTCACGACTATGACCGGCTGCCAGGGCGTCAACGGCGGCGGCTGGGCGCACTACGTCGGGCAGGAGAAGGTACGCCCCCTCACGGGCTACGGCCAGTACGCGTTCGGACTGGACTGGGTTCGTCCTCCCCGCCAGATGATCGGCACCGGGTTCTTCTACCTCGCCACCGACCAATGGCGTTACGACGGCCTCTCCGCCGACACGCTCTCGAGCCCGCTCGGGGTCGGCACCTTCGCCGACCGCACGACGGCGGACTGCCTCGTAGAGTCGGCAAAGCGCGGCTGGATGCCCAGCTACCCGACCTTCAACCGCAACTCGCTCGACCTTGTCGACGACGCAGTCGCGGCCGGAGTCGACCCGGCCCAGTACGTCGTCGAGTCGTTGGAGGACGGCAGCCTCGCCTACTCCGTCGAGGACCCGGACGCCCCGGAGAACTTCCCGCGCGTGATGGTGGTCTGGCGGGCGAACGTGCTCGGCTCTTCCGGCAAGGGCAATGAGTACTTCCTGAAGCACCTGCTCGGCACCACGAGTGCCGTGCGCGCGCCGGAGTCCCCGTCCGAAAAGCGCCCGAAGACGATGAAATGGCACGAATCCGCGCCAGAGGGCAAGCTTGACCTGCTCGTCACAAGCGACTTCCGGATGACCTCGACAACTATCTTCAGCGACGTGGTGCTGCCGCCGGCCACCTGGTACGAGAAGAATGACCTGTCGACGACGGACATGCATCCGTTCATTCACTCGTTCAACCCCGCGATCACCCCGCCGTGGCAGGCGAAGACCGACTTCGACATCTTCCACATCTTGGCGAAGAAGATTTCCGAATTCTCTGTCGAACATCTCGGTGTGCGAAAAGACCTCGTAGCAGTTCCCCTGAGTCACGACACTCCCGACGCAATGGCAACCCCGCACGGAACTGTGCAATACGGCCAGCCACTGGTGCCCGGGATCACGATGCCCAAGCTCGTCGTCGTCGAGCGCGACTATCCGGCATTCGCCGACATGCTCGGTGCTCTCGGCCCGCTCACGGCGAAGCTCGGCATGGTGACCAAGGGCGTCAAGTTCAACCCCGATGTCGAGGTCGACTATCTCGGCAAGAAGAACGGCTTGGTCGAGAGCGGCCCGGCCGCCGGCCGTCCGCGCCTGACGACCGCGAGCCATGCATGCGAGATGGTGCTCGCACTCTCCGGCACCACCAACGGGCGCTTGGGCACTCAGGGCTTCCGTCAGTTGGAGGAGCGCACGGGTATGAAGCTCGCCGACCTTGCGAGCGACAATGAGGGCCGCCGGTTCACCTACTCGGATGTCCAGGGTGCGCCGGTCCCGGTGCTCACGTCCCCGGAGTGGTCGGGCAGTGAGCACGGCGGCCGTCGCTACAGTGCCTTCACGATCAACGTCGAGCGGCTTAAGCCGTGGCACACGCTGACCGGGCGGCAACACTTCTACCTGGACCACGACTGGATGATCGAGCTGGGGGAGCAGTTGCCGATTTTCCGGCCGCCTCTCGACATGCACCGTCTCTTTGACGACTCGATCGTCGGCTCGACGGCGGCGACCGGTTCGACCGGGTCGAAGGGCCGGGCGGAGGTCGCCGTGCGTTACCTGACGCCGCACTCGAAATGGTCGATCCACTCCGAATACCAGGACAATCTGATGATGCTTTCGTTGTCCCGTGGAGGCCCGACCATCTGGATGTCCCCGCAGGACGCCGACAAGATCGGCGTTCGCGACAACGAGTGGATCGAGTCGTACAACCGCAACGGAGTTGTCGTCGCGCGGGCGATCGTGTCGCACCGGATGCCCGAAGGCACCGTGTACATGTATCACGCGAAGGACCGCACGATCAACGTGCCGATCGCTGAAACGAGCGGCATGCGCGGCGGGACAAACAACTCGCTGACCCGAATCCTGCTCAAGCCCAGTCACCTGATCGGCGGCTACGCCCAGCTGTCGTTCGCCTTCAACTACCTCGGCCCGACCGGGAACCAACGCGATGAGGTCACCGTGATCCGTCGACGCAGCCAGGAGGTTGAGTACTAAATGCGCGTAATGGCCCAAATGTCGATGATCATGAATCTCGACAAGTGCATCGGCTGCCACACCTGCTCCGTCACCTGCAAGCAGGTCTGGACCAACCGCACCGGCGTTGAATACGTCTGGTTCAACAACGTCGAGACCCGGCCCGGCCTCGGCTACCCGAAGCGGTACGAGGATCAGGAGAAGTGGAACGGCGGCTGGGTGCGCAACAAGCGCGGCCGCCTGAAACTGCGCTCCGGCGGCCGCCTCAAGCGACTCGCCACGATCTTCAACAACCCCGACCTGCCCGTCATCGACGACTATTACGAGCCGTGGACCTACGACTACGACATGCTCACGAAGGCGCCGCTCAGCACTGAGAGCCCCGTCGCCCGGCCCAAATCCCTCCTGACCGGCAAGAACATGGACATCAAGTGGTCCGGCAACTGGGATGACAACCTCGGCGGCTCCCAGGAGACCGCAGCTGACGACCCCATCCTCGCGACGATGAGCGAGCACGTGAAGATGGAATTCGAAAACACCTTCATGTTCTACCTCCCCAGAATCTGCGAGCACTGCCTGAACCCGGCCTGCGTCGCGGCGTGCCCCTCCGGTGCGATGTACAAGCGCGAGGAGGACGGTATCGTCCTCGTCGACGAGGATGCCTGCCGCGGCTGGCGGATGTGCGTCTCGGCCTGCCCGTACAAGAAGGTCTACTTCAACCACAAGACCGGCAAGGCGGAGAAGTGCACGCTCTGCTATCCCCTGATCGAACAGGGCAAGCCGACCATCTGCTCGGAGACCTGCGTCGGCCGGCTGCGTTACCTGGGGCTGATGCTCTACGACGCCGACGCCGTGCTCGCCGCCGCCGCGATCGAGAACGACCAGGACCTGCTCGAGGCCCAGCGCGGGGTATTCCTCGACCCGTTCGACCCCGAGGTTATCGCCGCGGCGAAGGCGGAAGGTATGGAGGACGACTGGATCCTCGCCGCCCAGAACAGCCCGATCTACAAGCTCATCTCCGAGTACAAGGTGGCGCTGCCGCTGCACCCCGAATACCGCACGATGCCGATGGTCTGGTACATCCCGCCGCTGTCCCCGGTCGTCGACGTCATCTCGACGACGAACAACGACGGCGAGGACGCCCGTACCCTGTTCGCGGCCATCGACAAGCTGAGAATTCCCGTCGAATACCTTGCCGGACTGTTTTCGGCCGGCGATGTCGTCCCGGTCGAGTCCTCGCTGCGGAAGCTCGCCGCGATGCGTTCGTACATGCGCGACATCAACCTCGGCAAGGACCGCGACGAGTCGATTCCCGCGGCCGTCGGCATGACCGGCACCGAGATCGAAGCGATGTACCGGCTCCTCGCGATCGCCAAGTACGAGGATCGCTACGTCATTCCCAAGGCGCACGTGGAGACCGCTCGCGAGCTCGAAGAGCTGGCATGTTCGCTTGACACGGACGGGGGACCAGGCATGGGCGGTCCGACCTCGACCGCGGGACCCTATGGCAAGACTCCGGGAATGCCGTTCAACGCCACCGTCGACAACTACAACGAGATGATCGGCAAAGGCGGAGAGAAGACCAAACCGACAACGCCTGGCCGGATCAACCTCCTGAACTGGAACGGCGGTGGCCGACCGGACGGCTTGTTCCCGCCGGTAGCTGACGCAGGGAGCCCCGCATGAGGCTCCCGAAGCTTCCGCCCCGCAAAGTCACGGCAATCCCGCTCAGTGCCGAGGACGGGGCCATCGCGCACATGGCGGCGTCGATCCTGCTCGACTATCCGACCACCACGCGTCGTGCGCGCTTCGGTGCGGTCGCGGAGTCTGTCGCACTGCTTCCGCATCCGCTTCGGACCGCCTTCGAGGAGTTCTTGACCGCCGCGGGGGAGATGGGCCAGCAGGAACTTGAGGTGCATTTCACGGCGACCTTCGACCTCAAACGCAAATGCTGCCCGTATCTCTCGTACTACGCGGCCGGCGATACGCGCCGTCGCGGCATGGCCCTCGTGCGTTTTGTCGAGGCCTATCATGCCGCCGGCTGGGAGGTTGCGGTGGACGAACTGCCCGACTACCTGCCTATGGTCCTCGAATTCTCGGCGCTCAGCGATTCGCCCATCGCGCAGGAGTTGCTCGCGGCTCATCGGGACGGCATCGAGGTGCTCCGCACCGCACTCGAAACCATCGAGAGTCCCTACGCGCACGTCGTCGAGGCCGTGTCGCTCTCGCTTCCTGCCATCGATGAGGAAACTCGGGAGCGATATCTCAACCTCGTCAACGAGGGCCCCCCGACCGAAACAGTCGGTATGACCTTCCTCGGCAACCTCAAACCATTTTCGCCGTCCGGCATTGCGAGTGAGGAACTCAGGGTATGAACCCGATCGACTTTCTATTGTGGGTGGCGTTCCCCTACGCGGCCATGGCCGTCTTCGTGGTCGGCCACATTTTCCGCTATCGGCACGACCAGTTCGGCTGGACCTCCCGCTCGAGCCAGGTCTACGAAAACCGGCTACTGCGCTGGGGATCACCGATGTTCCACTACGGCATCCTCATGGTGCTGGGCGGCCACGTGGTTGGCCTGCTCGTGCCCAAGGAATGGCTCGAGTTCGTCGGTGTCTCCAATGAGATCTACCACGTGGGCGCCACCTGGCTCGGCAGTATCGCGGCCGTGCTCACGCTCGCCGGGCTCGCCATCCTGATCTACCGGCGCAGGCTCAACACCCGGGTGTTGCTCGCGACCACGGTGATGGACAAGGTCATGTACGCCCTCCTGGGGGCGACCCTGCTGTTTGGGACTACAGCGACGGTCCTCTTCCAGGTGCTCGGTGCTGGATATGACTACCGGGGCACGATTTCGCCATGGGTGCGCGGCCTGCTCTCAGCCCAGCCTGACCCTGCTCTGATGGCCAACGTGCCATTCTTCTTCCAGCTGCACGTGCTCAGCGCGACACTGCTGTTCCTGTTGTGGCCCTTCACCAGGCTTGTTCACGTCTTCTCGGCGCCGATCGGCTATTTCGTACGCCCGTACATCGTCTACCGCTCGCGGGACACGCATCGGGGATCCGGGGCTCGTAAGGCCCGACGCGGCTGGGAAAAGAGCGTACTGCCGACCTCCGCCCGGGACAAGGATGCCGCCCGCCGCTGAATCGGTGGGTCTAGCGGCTGATACGAATATCGACTTCACGTTCGACGTAGTCCCATTCGCGACTCGTGCGCAGCCGTGCCAGGAGTTCCTCGAACGCGGACGCGTCCCCGGCCGCGTATTCGAACCAGGTTAGGAAATCGAAGGGTCCACCCAGATCACGGCTGTGGTACAGCTGCCGAGCGATCGCGGGCAGGTATTCGAGCCCGACTGCGATGTGGTGGCTCGTCTCCTCGAATACCGCCCTCCGCTCATCCTGGGGGAGATCCCACCAGCGGGCGGTCTTTCTGATCGGGATGAGCGCGGCGCACCGGGCCTCTGGTCGGCCGAGGGCAGGCTGGGCGGCATCGAGAGCTGCCTGCTCGGCGCGCTCGGTATAGCGCTTGTAGCTCGTGGCGCCGCTCAGCATCCACACGGCATCTGGGCGTGCGGTCGGCGGCAGCGCCGATACCTCAAGGCGTCCGGCCAGGGCAAGCGTGGAACCCGTGACAGCGAGAATGCGATCGATCTGCCAGGTGCCAGTGGCGCCTGCGGTGAATTGCGTGAGCGCCATGCTGTCACGTTAGCAGGCCCGCCGCTCGGCCCGATGGGCCAGGAACGGCGGGCCTGCTCTCCGAGGTTTAGTTCGCTCGGATCAGTCTGCTCAGGTCAACCGGGGAAGGGAGCGCCCGGTCGTGCGTAGAAATGCCAGGTCAGCCAGGTGCAGAAGACGCAGAAGACCGCGCAGCCGACGAAGAACGAGGTCGGGCTGACCAGGGTCAGGGCGATACCCACGATGAATGGACCAAAAGCTGCGATCGCGGACGTCCAGGCGATGGCGCCGCCGGCCTGACGCTTCGGGAAGATCATAGGCATCTGCTTGAAGGTGCCCGCATTGGCGAAGCCAGCAAAGAAGAAGATCGCGATCATCCCGCTGAGAAAGCCCCAGAACTGGTCAACGCTTGTAGGTGCCAGGAAGAATGACGTGAACACAGTGCCGGCGACCATGCCGACGGCGCCAATGAGAGTGAAGACCGCGCCACCCCATTTGTCGCAGAGGGGGCCGCACGCCGCGCGGACGGCGGCGCCGACGAGCGGACCGATGAAGGCGAAGGCAAGCGGGTTCGGCGCGTGCGGGAAGTGGCCGTAGACGTTCAGGATGATCAAGCCCATCTGGGCAGCGAGGCCACTGTACAGCCCGAAGCTCATGAGGTAGATCGCCGTCATGAGCCAGGTGTGCTTGATGCGGAAGATGTCCATCTGCTGGCGGAAGTTGGCGGTCACGGGCACCCGGCGCAGGAAGACAATCGCCATCACAACTCCAAGAAGCGCCCACGGGATCAGGACGAGTCCACCGTTGTGCAGCCAGACCAGCTGGCCCTTCGCGCTACTCTGCGGGGTCAGTGCTGCAGTACCGAGCAGGCCGAAGCCGACAACCCAGGGCAGCAGCAGCTGGATCAGCCCGATGCCGAAGTTTCCGATCCCCGCCTGCAGGCCGAGAGCGGTGCCGGCGAGACGCTTAGGGAAGAAATAGCTCGTGGAGGCCATGAAACCGGAGAAGGTTCCGCCGCCGATCCCTGCCGCGAAAGCGAGGGCAAGGAGTACCCAATACGGAGTTGAAGTGTCGCGGGCCGCGAGCGTCCAGCCGAGCATCGGGAGCA
The DNA here is from genome assembly GCF_035019865.1 of Cryobacterium sp. 10I5. Classification (NCBI taxonomy): domain Bacteria; kingdom Bacillati; phylum Actinomycetota; class Actinomycetes; order Micrococcales; family Microbacteriaceae; genus Cryobacterium; species Cryobacterium sp. 10I5. Next base: position 55,557 of record NZ_JASJVI010000001.1, on the reverse strand, counting down.
CGAGCAGTGCAGAGGACATAGCGACGAGCGCGCGGGTGCCCATAATCGGGGGCAGAAACATGAAGACGAGGCGTAGGAGTCCGCCGGCAAGCCCGGGCACGGCAACGAGCCAATACAGCTGGCCTGGAGTCAGGGTGTAACCGATGTCATTGAGCCGCGGTGCGATGGCGCTGACGAGATACCAGGCGGCGAAGCTCAGGGTGAGTGTGTAGGTCGTGATCCACAGAGTGCGCCAGGCGAGCTTGGAATCCCAGGTTTCTTCGTTCTCCGGATCCCAGTTGGAGAGATCGGGTTTGAGTTTCGACGGGAGGAGTGTGGAAGAGCCTGACATGTGCTTCCTCGGACTAGGTGGTTTCGGGCGTGAGCGCCCGCGTAGTTACCACCCTGACCTCGGCGACCGACGGCGACAATCGCGGAACACCGTGAAAAATGAATCCAGCGTGATCAGGTCGAATCGCAGGGATCGGTTCAGGTGAACTGCGCAAAATCCAACAGTAAGAAATAAAAATGATAGTTTTGATTTAAATACCTAATGTTTGGAGTCAACATGCTCTCTGCCCAGTCTCTGCCCCTGATCGAAGCGACATTGCCCCTCGTGGGCGAGCGCATGCCCGAAATCGCCAGGAACTTCTACGGCCGCATGCTCACCGCCCACCCCGAGCTCTTCAATGGCCTGTTCAGCCGCTCAAATCAGAAAAACGGCTCTCAGCAGCAGGCACTCGCCGGCAGCATCGCAGTGTTCGCGACGCACCTGGTTCAGAATCCCGAGACCACTCCCGAGGCGATGCTCTCCCGCATCGCGCACAAGCACGTCTCCCTCGACATCCGGCCCGAGCAGTACGACATCGTCTACAAATACCTTTTCGAAGCCATCGCCGACGAGCTCAGCGACGTCGTCACAGCGGAGATCGCGGGCGCCTGGACCGAGGTCTACTGGTTGATGGCGCACGCCCTGATCAAGATGGAGAGCGGGCTGTACTCCGGCCTCGCAAGCGACAAGCCCCTCGCGCCCTGGGTCGTCGTGAAGAAGGAAGCGGCCGGTACCGACGCCGTCACGTTCACCCTCGAACCGGCCGATGACACCCCGGTCTCGCCCGCATTGCCCGGCCAGTACGTGAGCGTCACCGTGCGGATGCCCGACGGCATCCATCAGGTGCGGCAATACTCCTTGTCAGCCGGCACGGCCACGACACGCGTCTTCACCACCAAGCTGGACGCGAACGGCGAGGTCTCCCCAGCCCTGCACCGCGACGTACAGGTCGGCGACACACTGATCCTCTCCGTGCCCTGCGGGGACATCACCCTCGACCGGGGCGACGGCCCGCTCGTCCTGGCCTCGGCCGGCATCGGCTGCACGCCAAGCGCGTCCATCCTGCGTTCGCTGGTGGACGGTGCCTCGAAGCGCGAAGTGCTCGTCCTGCACGCCGAAAGCAACCTGGAACGCTGGGCGCTGCGCGACCAGATGAGCGAGGACATCGCCCTGCTCGAGGCCGCCGAGCTGGAGCTCTGGCTGGAAATCCCGAGCGCGGGACACCACGAGGGATTCATGTCTCTCGAGAATGTGACCATTCCCGACAACGCTTCGGTCTACCTGTGCGGGCCGCTCCCGTTCATGCGCAGCCTGCGCTCGCAGGCGCTGGCGGCAGGAGTCCCGGCCAATCGCATCCACTACGAGATCTTCGGTCCGGACCTCTGGCTCGCCGGCGTTTGAGGTGCCTGCGACGATGTCCGTCTGCTCCGGGAGGACGGTGCCCACCGCCACGCCGGCGCCGCCGGCGAAGGCGAACATCGCGCCGCCGGATTTGTCACAGGACGGGGCGCTCGTGGAGCGCCCGCGGCACGCCCGACGGGGTCGACGACTACGTATGCGGCGTTGGCCAGCCATCCGCGGGCGGCATCGGTGCGGCGGATCCCAACCGCACGGGGTTAGGGTCGGTATATGTCCGGCGCACTGATCCCCGTGCACCCTATCGAGCCCCTGGCCGGTGCAGTGCCGGTCGGACCTGCCCCGACCCCGGATACCCGCCTCGTCGACACCCTCAATCGTCCGCTGCACGACCTCCGGCTGTCTGTCACCGACCGGTGCAACTTCCGCTGCGTTTACTGCATGCCCAAGGAGGTCTTCGGCAAGGACTTCGCGTTCATGCCGCGGGACGAGATGCTCAGTTTTGAAGAGATGACCCGGCTGGCTCGAATTTCGGTTGCGCATGGGGTGGAGAAGATTCGGCTCACCGGCGGCGAGCCGCTGCTGCGCAAAGGCCTCGAGGAACTCATTGAGATGCTCGCGGCGCTCCGCAGTCCAGCCGGCCGGCCCGTCGACATCGCCCTCACCACCAACGGCTCCGGCCTGTCGATGAAGGCCCAGGCGCTCAAGGACGCCGGCCTCAAGCGCGTGACGGTATCCCTTGACTCCCTTGACGACGCCACATTCCGTGCCATGAACGATGTCAATTTCCCGGTCGCCCGCATCCTGGCGGGCCTGGATGCCGCGCACGCGGTGGGCTTGGGCCCGATCAAGATCAACATGGTGGTGAAGCGCGGCCAGAACGACCAGGACATCGTCAACATGGCCCGGCATTTCAAAGGCACACCCTACATTCTGCGCTTCATCGAGTTCATGGACGTGGGCACGAGCAATGGCTGGGACATGGGTGCCGTGCTGCCGTCCAGCGAGGTGCGCGATCGCATCCACGCCGAACTGCCGCTGGAAGAAGTGGCCCCCAATTACACCGGCGAGACCAGCCGGCGCTGGCGCTACCAGGACGGCGGGGGTGAGATCGGCCTGATCTCCAGCGTCACCCAGTCGTTTTGTCACGCGTGTTCGCGGGCCCGGGTCTCTACCGACGGCAAGCTCTTCACCTGCCTCTTCGCCAGCGAGGGCCACGACCTGCGCGAGCTGCTGCGCAACGGCAGTAGCGACGAGGAGATCTCCGCCGCGATGGGCGCCGTCTGGCGTCAGCGAACCGACCGCGCCTCCCAGCTGCGCAGCGCCCAGACCGGTGCGGTCCGCTCACCAGGTGGCAAGAGGATCGAGATGTCCTACATCGGCGGATGACCGCGCGTCCGGGACGGTTTAACCGCGCCCTGATACTCTGAACGCATGGTTGCGACCACTCAGAGCGATGCCCGGCATGCCGCTCTGGCCAGTGAGCCGCGACGTCGCGCGCTGGCCCTGATCAGTGAATCAGCCGTACCGCTGGGTGTGGGCCCCGTTGCCGACGCCCTTGGCTTGCACATCACCACCGCGCGTTTTCACTTGGAGCAGCTCGAGGCCGCCGGGCTCGTCGAGCACAAGGTGGCCGGGGTCGGCCAGCGCGGCCGACCCCGTGTGCTGTTCAGTGCGGTAGCAGCACCGCTGCCGGTTGATTCGGCCCTGCAGCAGCTCGCCCAGAGCCTCGCCGCTGTGATCGGCGAAGACGACGATGCCGGCCGCGCCCGCGCGGTTCGCGCCGGAGAGCACTGGTCAGGGCAGTACGCGGCAGGGGCGGATGCAGCGGAATCCGACGGTCCGGCGGCCGGCGTTCCGGCCGCCGACGTCGTGTCCTCGCTGCTGCGGGTGTTCGCCGAGATTGGCTTCGAGCCCGAACTGCGGAGCACCGAGGCAGCGATCGCCCTGACCGCCTGCCCGTTCCGGGCCGAGGCGCGGGCCAACCCCGATGTGGTCTGTTCGGTACACCTCGGCCTCATGCAGGGTCTCGTGCGCACCTTCGGTCATGACGCAGCGAGCATTCGACTGGAGCCTTTCGTGCAGCCCACCCTCTGCATGGTGCACCTGCCCGCCAGCACCCCTTCGGCCTAGGAAGACACGGGATACGGGCTCGGCTCTTCTCGCCGTTCGCACGTGTCAGGCGACGTAGGCGGCCACGTCGACCAGGGTTGTGACATCCACGTAGACGTCGCCGTCGACGATGGTGAGGGGGTAGACCGGAACCGGTTCGGAGGCAGGCAGGGTGCGTGCCCGTCCGGTCGACAGTTCGAAGCGGCCGCCGTGGGCCCAGCACTCCAGGTCGTCGCCCTCGACGAAGCCCTCGGAGAGTGCGATGTCGGCATGCGAGCACATGTCGCCGAGCGCGAAGCAGTTGCCGGCGCTGTCTTTCACGAGGGCTACTGCGACGCCGTCGACGATCGCTTTAATCACTTCGCCGAGCTCAAGTTCCGATTCTGCGCACACCCTGGTGGCCACCTGCTCCTCAATCCTGCCGGTTCAATCACATTCCGGCGCTGTTGTCGGGACGAACATCCCTTTTAAAAGGATACTCATCCTCTATAATGGAACTCTAGGTCATTCGACCGGGCCTGAAGGAGAAAACATGACCGCCGAACCGATCATCTTGTCATCGAGCCGCCTCGGCGCCGAACCGGCCGATCATGAAGCACGGCCCGAAGCGCACGCCTGCGCCTGTGGCCATGAAGACATCGAGCAGATCGTCCTGGACTCGCGCACCATCCCGCACGCCATTCGGCATGCCACGATCTTCGGAGCTCTCGGCGCCATCCAACCCGGCTTCGCCCTGGACCTGATCGCCTCACACAACCCGCTGCCGCTGCTCGGACAGCTCGAAAGCAGCCGCCCCGGCCAATTCCTGATCTCCTACCTCGAGAACGGGCCCGAAACCTGGACGATCCGCCTCACCCGCGCCAACTGACCCCACTGTATCCTCAAGGTGCTGCCATGAGTGAGAAGCCGAACACCGTGACGCAGGCCTCGGTGACGCGGCCCACCCTGCACCTACCCAAGCCGCACCTGCGTGCGCTGCCTCTGCGCGCGGTGCCGCTCCGCAGCACCTGTGGGCGACCGCACCCGTGCCCTCCGGCCATGCAACGGCGCATCCTCGAGCAGATTGGCCTGTTCCAGGGCCTGTCCGGCGACGAGCTGGCGTCGATCGGCGCGCGGATGGAGTCGCTGGCCTGGTCCGCGGGCGAGGCGCTGTTCAGCGCGGGCGAGCCCGCCGAGCACGTCTACCTGCTCGCAGCCGGCCAGGTGAAGGCCTTCCGCACTACCGCCACCGGACAGCGCACCAGTTTGGACTTCTTCGGCCCCGGCGACGTGCTCGGCGGCCTCACCTGGGCGGGCGGCAGCGGCTACACCGAGACGGCCCTCGCCCTGGTCACAACCTGTGCCCTGCAGATCGACGCCGGAGCCTTCCGCGAAGTGATGTTCGCGCATCCGTCGGTGGCGCTCGGCGTACTTGATGTCGTGTCCGGTCGCCTCGCCCGCGCCCGCTCCGCCGAACAGGAACAAGCCTCAGCCACAGTCACAAAACGGGTGGCAACCGGCCTGCTGCGCCTCGCCGACACCTTCGGGGTACCGGGAGACGCACCCGGAACGACCTTGATCCAGCTACCGCTGAGCCGGGCTGACCTGGCCGCCATGGCCGGTACCAGCGCGGAATCGGCGTCCCGCGCGATGAGCCGGCTCCGCCGTAGTGGCCTGATCGACACCGGACGCCGCTGGACCGCGGTCCTCGACGCGGATGGCCTGCTCGCGGCGAGATGACCTCCGGTTCACCCGCGTCCGCAGCAGCAGCAGCCCCTCGGCGGTGACCTGCGGACAAGTGACCGCCGTCATGGTCCCCTCACAGAGGGCGAAGTAGCGTCGTAAATACCCCGGAATTCCGGGGCTGTTCCCATCGAAAGGCCACACCATGAGCGCCATCGCGCCAACCATCACCCACACCAGCCTGCGCGCTGAGGATTTCTCCTGCCCGTCCTGCGTGGCCAAGATCGAGAAGCAGGTCGGCCGCGTACCCGGGGTCACCGCCGTCACGGTGAAGTTCGCCTCGGCCCGCATCGAAATCGAGCACGACGCATCCACTGTGAGCGTCGAGGAGTTGATCGCGGTCGTCGCCAAGGCCGGCTACAGCGCGCGCGTGGCCGCCTTCTGACCTCGGCGGATGCTCCTGCCGGCGAGTCGGCAGGAGCACCGAGCCCACGCACGTCGAAGCTCAGGAAGGTACATGCCATGGAAACCATCCGGACCTGGATGACGAACCGGTGGGCGGTCCCTGCCGTCTCTGGAGCGCTGATCGTCGCCGCGCTGGTGGTCCTTCAGATCGCCCGCACCGACATCGTCGGAAACATCCTGATGGTGGCTGCGGCCATCGTCGCCGGGACCCACATCGTGATCACCGCCGCGCGGGCGCTGTGGGCGAAGGTCATCGGAATCGACCTGTTGGTCGCCGTCGCCGCCATCGGCGCGGTCATCATCGGGCAGTACTGGGAAGCGGCCGCGGTGACGTTCCTCTTCGCCATCGGTCACGCCCTCGAGACCGCGACGCTGAACAAGACCCGATCTGCGCTGGCAGAACTCGTTGCGGTCGCCCCCGATATCGCCATCACCCTTCGCGACGGTGAGCAGGTGGAAGTGCCCGCCGCCGCCGTGATGCTCGGCGAGACGGTGCTGATCAAGAACGGCGCCAAGGTCCCCGTCGACGGGGAGGTCATCGGCGGTGCCGGTGCCCTCGACGAAGCGTCGATCACCGGTGAGTCCATGCCTGCGGAGAAGATGGCGGGGGACCGAGTGTTCGCCGGTACCGTCGCACGGAGCGGGTTCCTGCAGGTGCGCGCCACCGGAGTCGGCGCCGACACCACCCTGGCCAGGATCATCCACCGGGTCGAAGAGGCGCAGGACGCCAAGGCCAAGACCCAGGTGTTCATGGACCAGTTCTCCGCCTGGTACACCCCTGTAATCCTGGTTCTCGCAATCGTCGTCGGGCTGGTCACCCAGGACATCGTGCTGGCGCTCACGCTGCTGGTCATCGGCTGTCCGGGAGCGCTCGTCATCTCGATCCCCGTGTCCATCGTCGCCGGCATCGGCCGGGCTGCGAAGGACGGCATCCTGATCAAGGGTGGGGAGTTCCTGGAGACCTCTGCGAAGATCACCGCGGTCGCCGTGGACAAGACCGGCACACTCACGATCGGTCGCCCGCGGGTCACTGATGTTGTCGTGCTGAATCCCGCCCTGACCAGGGCCGACGTGCTGGGCTGGGCTGGGCGCGCCGAAGCCGGCTCCGAGCATCCGCTGTCTCGTGCGATTCTGGATGCCGCCAGGAGCGAGGGTCTGGACGGCGCGGGACTGCCGGAGTCAACCGAGCCGGTTCCGGGTAAGGGCATCGTGGTCTCCACACAAGGCCGCCGCGTGCTGATCGGCAACCCGGCACTGCTGGCGCAGTACTCGATCATCGACACGGATGCCGCGACTCAGGCGGCCACCGAGCTGGCCCAGGCCGGCCGCACGCCCATGATCGTCGTGCTCGACGGGACCGTCGCGGGTGTCATCGGGGTGGCGGACGAGGTGCGTGCCGACGCCGCCCGGATGGTGGCTGACCTGCACGCCGCCGGGGTGAAGCTCGTCATCATGCTGACCGGCGATTCGCCACTAGTCGCTCATGCCGTCGCCTCCGTCACCGGTGTGGACGAGGTGCGTGCGTCGCTCCTTCCGGAGGACAAGCTCGCTGTCGTGACCGGCCTGCAGGCCGAGGGCTACGTCGTGGCCATGGTCGGTGACGGCGTCAACGACGCTCCCGCCCTCGCCACGGCGAATATCGGGGTGGCGATGGGAGCCGCCGGATCGGCCGTCGCGGTCGAAACCGCAGACATCGCGCTAATGGGCGACAATCTGCTCAAGCTCCCCGAGGCCATATCGCTCGCCCGCCGCACGGTGAACACCATGCGACAGAACATTGCCATCGCGCTCATCACCGTGACCGTGCTCCTGCTCGGCGTGCTCCTGGGCGGAGTGACGATGACTATCGGAATGCTCGTGCACGAAGCGTCTGTGCTGATCGTGATTGTCAACGCCATGCGCCTCTTGCGTCGGCATGAACGGCACAGCGAGGCGCGCCCACCCGCCTTGGGCGGGTTAGGCCGCGGGGTGGGTCTTGACGAACCTGGTGTCCATGCCGATGACCGGGATCTTCGAAGCGCCACCCGGTGATCCCACCGGGGCGTCCTTCAAACATCGCAAGGAACTCTTGATCAGATCGAGATCAGTCAAGATGCAACTAGGTCTCGGAAGAAGAGTCGCTCGGCCAGGAAGGGCCCGTCGCAATCCGTCGGTCCCGGGTTCAAGTCCCGGTCGCCCTAGTCGAACTATGGTTTGATCAGGGTTTCTTGTCCTCGCGGGAGGGGCAATTGACCTCGAATACCTACGGGTTATGGATACTGAACGACTCTTTGGGCTCGGTCTAGAGCCTGTACTGACGACAAGCGAGCTCGCCGAGTATCTCGGTGTGCACGTGCAGGCAATCTACGACCTGCGCACTGACGGCCGCGGCCCGTCCGGCATTTTGGGACGACTGTGGTCCGAGACCGCGGTTGGACCGGCCAGCCGCCGGGCTGAGATCCGCGCTTCTTCGTTGCGCGGATAGACCTAGGTGAACCGTCAGAGACACGCGGTCAGCCGGACGCTGGCCACGTCGCCACCGTTTCCCACAAGATGACACTTATGTCATAAACGGCTCGTTGCAGACATTCGGTGTGCATCCTCGTCGCATACGTCCGTAGCCCTCGCTCCGAGTGTCAGGAGAACGACCATGCAACGATCTGCCCACTCACCCTTCCTCCGGGCCCCAAGGAGTCGCTTGGCCGGGCCGGCCGCCATCGTGGCGCTCGCGTTGGTGATCAGCGGTATGGGCCCCTTTGGGGGGATGCGCAATTTCTTCGGACCAAGTGTGGCGGAGGCCGCAGTTCCCTCGAGCGCCACCGACATGTCGAAGGTGCCACACTACTTCGGCCCATACCCCAACTGGGCGAACAGCCCGCAGACGTTGGCGGACGCGATGGTGAAGATCAGCGTCGGGACCCCGACACCGGTCTTGTACGGCAATCCGCTGACCGAGCGCAAGTACGCGACTGATTACGCGAAGCCGACTGGTGAGGTGGGTCCGGTGCTGGTGGTGCTCGACCACACCAAGTTGCCCGCCGGCGTTCTCAACGACTTCCAGGGCTGGAACCAGGGCACTGCCGGATCGAGCCCCACCACCTCGGCGGGCAACCTCTTCCATGCGCTGGTACTGCGCCCCACCGGTACTGCGGGGGAGTACAGCGTCGTCTACGCCAGCGACGAACTGAAGGTGCCGACGCCGACCGTGGCCAGTGGAGAGGTGGAGACCTATTCCGTGCCGGCGGTGACAGTGCAGAAGGACGACGTGATCGGGTTCTACGGGCAGGGAATCCCGGTCGACACCGACGTCCCCGCCAACGGCGACACCCTGAGCACACCGGCGAGCGGTGACACGACCCTGGCCAACAACATCGCGCCGGCCACGAGCAGCACGGTCAAACTTGGAGCCTCGAACTACCCGGACTTCTCCCACGACCGCACCTACTCCTTCGGGGCCGACGTCACGCCGACCATCACCGACCCGGGCACGGGCGCAGAAGCGACGGCCTCGGTCGACCCGAAAACGGGCGCCATCTCCGGTGTTACTGTGACCAGTCCAGGTGCCGGCTACGCGGTCCCGCCGACGGTGGAGATCACGACCGCCGGGGTCACCCCGACCACGGTGGCCAAGGCGACCGCCAAGATCGCGACCGGCGTCATCACAGGCATCGCCGTCAACGAGACCGGATACGGGTTCACCGCACCTGCCGTGACCCTGACGGGCGGGAACCCCATTGCGGGGTCCGAGGCTCACGCACTGGCCAGCGGGAAGCTTGACAACTTGAAGCTGACCGACGGCGGCAAGGGCTATCAAACCCAGCCGCTGCTGAACATCTCCAAGCCTGACCTCCCCGATGGCGAGCAGGCCACCGGTACCGCGACGATGGACGTCAACGGCGTGGTCACGGGCATCGCAATCGCGAATGCGGGGAGCGGGTACACCTCCGCCCCAACCGTGACACTCACCGACGCGAGCAAGACCGCTCCCGCCCAGCCTGCCAATGTCGAGGCCACCATCGGCGTCACCCGCATTGACGTCACCGGCGGCGGCGCGGGCTACGACTCAGCACCGACCGTGACGATCGCCGACACCGTCGGCACGGCCGACAAGGGCGCCAGTGCCACCGCCAAAGTGGCGGTCAAGGGGTCGGTCACCGACATCGCGGTCACCACTCCTGGAGCGGGCTACCTCACCCCGGGAATCAAGAAATTCGTCGATACCCTGCCTGGGCAGGGAGAGGCCAACGCCAACGACCTGGGCCAGTACATCCCGATCGCAGTGCCCGACACCACCACCTACCCCGGCACCGACTACTACGAGATCGCGGTCGTGCAGTACCGGATGAAGTTCCACCGTGACCTGCCGGCCACCCTTCTCCGCGGGTATGTCCAGCTCTCCACCAGTGTCGTCCCGGGCAAGAACATTGCACTCGGCAACGCCAACCTCGACCCCTCCCTGCCCGACAGTCCCATCAGCTTCACCGGGGTGGACAAACCGCACTACCTCGGCCCGACGATCATGGCCACGAAGAACAAGCCGGTCCGGGTGCTGTTCCGCAACCTGCTGCCGACCGGCGTGGCCGGCGACCTGTTCCTCCCCGTCGACACCACGGTGATGGGTGCTGGTGCCGGGCCCGACATGATGACGCTCGACCCCACCACCAAGGTCCCGATGGACATGGCGAAGGACGAGAAGAGCGTCCTCGACGGTGTACGCAACCCGATGTGCGGGCAGACGCCGAAGCCGACCACGTGCTACTCGGAGAACCGTGCCACGCTGCACCTGCACGGCGGCATCACCCCGTGGATCAGCGACGGTACGCCACACCAGTGGGTCACCCCGACCGGTGAGAACACCGCGTACCCGAAGGGTGTCAGCGTCAGCAACGTGCCGGACATGCCGGACCCGGGTCCCGGTGCGGAGACCTTCTTCTACACCAACCAGCAGAGCGCACGGATGATGTTCTACCACGACCACTCGTGGGGCATCACGCGTCTCAACGTGTACGCCGGCGAGGAAGCCGGCTACATGATCACCGACGACACCGAACAGAAGCTGATGGCTCCCGGTGGCGCCCTTGACGGTCTCGGCATGGGCACGTCGCTCACCATCCAGGACAAGACCTTCGTGCCGAGCGCGACGCGGATGGCTCAACTCGACCCGACCTGGGATTCGGCGAAGTGGGGCGGGCAGGGAAACCTCTGGCAGCCGCACGTCTACATGCCCGCGCAGAACCCCGGCGACCCCAGCGGGATGAGCGCGTTCGGTCGCTGGTTCTACGGCCCGTGGTTCTGGCCGCCGGCGAAGGACGCCAAGTACCCGCCTATGGCCAACCCCTACTACGACCCCACCTGCGACCCGAACGTGGCTAAGTTCTGCGAGCCGGCCCTGATACCCTCGACGCCCAACAACTCGGTCGGCATGGAGGCCTTCCACGACACACCGGTCGTAAACGGCACCGCCTACCCGACGACGACCATGGAGCCGAAGACGTACCGGTTCCGGATCCTCAACGGCTCCGACGACCGGTTCTGGAACCTGTCCTGGTACGTTGCCGATCCCGCCACCGGCACCGAGGTCGCGCTGAAGTCCAGCGAGGTCTCCCTGGCGCAGACCGACCCGGTCGTCACACCGACGCCGGACACCACGAAGAGCCCCAAGGGCCCTGACTGGATCCAGATCGGCAACGAGGGCGGCTTCCTGCCGACCCCGGCCGTGGTCCCCGCCCACGAGACGACGTGGATCACCGACGCGACCCGATTCGACGTCGGCAACGTCGATCAGCACTCGCTGCTGCTCGCACCAGCCGAACGGGCCGACGTGATCGTGGACTTCTCTGCCTACAAGGGGAAGACGCTGATTCTCTACAACGACGCACCGGCGGCGTTCCCAGGCCGGATCCCCGGGTACGACTACTACACGGGTGGACCGGACATGTCCCCGGCCGGCGCGCCCACCACTCTGCCCGGCTACGGGCCCGACACTCGATCGGTCATGCAGGTCAAGATCTCCAACACCGCACCCGCACTGGCCTTCGACCGGCCGAACACCACGGCTGACCAGATGGGCAAGCTCATGGCGGCGTTCGATCACCACACCGACGCGGCCGGCAAGCCCGCCGGCGTCTTCGAGTCCAGCCAGAACCCGATCGTTGTCGGTCAGGCCGCGTACAACCAGGCCTACGGGACGAGCTTCGTCGGCAGCGGCTACTGCAACACGGCCACCAACCCCGCCGCCAAGTGCGACGGCTTCGCCCGGATCGCCGAACAAGGAGGAGACAAGTTCAAGTTCGACACCCTGTCGGGCACCCAGCTCAGCATTCCCATCGAGGGTAAAGCCGTCCACGACGAGACGAACTCAGCGAACTTCGACGAGTGGGGCCGAATGAGCGGCAATATCGGGTTGGAGGCGCCTGGAGCCACACCCCTGCTGCAAAACGTCATCCTCTACCCGTACGTCAACCCCGCCACGGAGAAACTCGACGGAACCGCGGGGACGAACAGCCTCAATGTGACCCCGATCTCGACCAACGCCGACGGCACGCAAATCTGGAAGATCACGCACAACGGCGTGGACACCCACCCGCTGCACTTCCACCTCAACGACGTGCAGGTGCTGAACAGGGTCACCTGGGACAACATCATCATCCCGCCCGAACCGACAGAACTCGGCTGGAAAGACACCGTGCGCGTCAGCCCATTGGAGGACACGATCATTGCGGTCCGACCCATCCTGCCGAAACTCCCGTTCGCCATCCCAGACAGCATCCGGCCGCTCAACCCGATGATGCCGCTCGGCGCACAGGGCTCGACGACCGGCCCGAACGGGACCGAAGCCGGGTTCAACAACACCGACACGAACGGTAATCCGATCACCCCGATCAGCAACGTCATGACCAACTACGGCTGGGAGTACGTGTGGCACTGCCACATCCTCAGCCACGAGGAAATGGACATGATGAGGCCCATCTCTGTCAGCGCCCCTCGTACCCTCCCCGAAACGTCAGTGCTGAGCTTTACCCGACCCGCCAATGACGTGCTGCTGAGCTGGACAGACGGGACCCCGGTGTCGATCACCGATCCCACGACCTGGGGCAACGCGAAGAACGAGATCGGCTACAAGATCGAGCGCGCGCCGCTGGTCGATGGCACGCTCGGCGCGTACGCCCCGTTCGCCACCACCCTGGCGAACGTCACCACCTACACCGACCAGACGGCGGGGATCGGGCAGTACGGCTACCGGGTCACAGCTTGGAACGCGGCCGGGAACACGGTGTCCGTGCCAGTGCTCACAGCTTCCACCACGCCGAAGGTGACGACTCAGAACCCCCTACCCGGGGCGACCGGGGTGGCGACCAACGTCCTGCCGGCCGTCACCTTCAACGAGGTCGTCACCGGCGTCAGCAACACCACGTTCACGTTGAAGCAGGGCGCCACGGCCGTTCCGGCTGCGGTGACCTACAGCGCGACGACGCAAACGGCCACTCTCACCCCGACGTCGGCACTCATCGCTGACACGCCTTACACCCTCTCGTTGACCGCGGACATCAAGAGCGTGTCGGGAGGCTCGGTGGCGGCGACGAGTTGGAACTTCATCACCGGACCCAGCCCGACGGTGACCAGCACCAACCCCGTAGCCGGAGCCACCGGCGTCGGTCTGGGAAGGACCCCGTTGCGGGCAACGTTCAGTGAAGCCGTGACCGGCCTACCCACCACCGCCGCCAGCACGCCCAACTTCACCTTGAAGCTGGGGGCGGCGACCATCGCCTCGAAGGTGACCTACAACGCCAAAACCCACATCGCCACGCTGACCCCGGACGCCCCGTTGATCAGCGACCTCACCTACACCCTGTCCCTGACCAACGCGGTCAAGGACGTGGCCGGGAACCAGCTCACCGCCAAGACGTGGACCTTCATCACCGGTCCCGCTCCATTCGTCACGGCTCGGACCCCGGCGGTCAACGCCACCAGGGTGAGTCGGACGGCGAGCATCACCGCAACCTTCAGTGAGGCGGTCACCGGTCTGCCGAGCCCGGCCGCGGCGAGCGGGAACTTCACCATCAAGCGGACGTCGACCGGCGCCGCCGTCACCGCAGCGGTCAGCTACTCCAGCACCACACGGGTGGCGACACTCACCCCGACCGGCACCCTGCGGGCCAACACCCAGTACACCGTCACCCTCAGCAGCGGGATCAAGGACACCGCTGGCAACCTGCTGGCGCCCGTCACCTGGAACTTCACGACGGGCAACTAGCACCCCCCCACGACACCGCCGCCCGGAATACGGTACCGGGTGGCGGTGTCACCGGCCCAGCGTGGGCACCCTCAAGCAGGACGAGGAGTTGATTGTGCCGAGAAGGACTCCCCACGAAACCCGGGGCCGGGAACCGCGAGACCGAGGGCTCCTCGCCCGCCGGATCCTCGGGCTGTTGTTCGCAGCGTTGACCCTGACCCTGGCGCTACCCGCGGCACCCGCTTCGGCGCACGCCGAGCTGCTGTCCACGACGCCGACTGCGGGCGCGGTGCTGGCCGCTGCGCCCAGCTCTGTGGAGCTGACCTTCGACGAGCCGGTCTTCCTTGTCCCCGACGGCTTCCAGCTCTACGACGGCAGCAACGCCCATCGCACAGTGCCTGTCGAGGCGGTGGGTGCGACGGTCCGGGCAACCCTGCCGTCCGGCCTCGCCGAGGGCAGCTACGTGCTCGGCTGGCGGGTGGTTTCCGATGACTCGCACCCTGAGTCAGGGGTGCTGGCGTTCGCCGTGGGCCGGGCCGGCGCATCGGTCCCCACCATCGCCCCGACCGACGCACGATCGGTGGACATCCTGTACGCGGTCCTCACCGCTTTGGGCTATCTGGGCCTGTTCAGTCTCGTGGGTCTTACGGTCTTCGACTTGTTCGTCGCCCGTACCACTTCAGTGGGTCGGCGGCTGCGCCGGGGGGCCGCAGCCGTCGCGGTGAGCGCCTACGTCCTACTGGTGCCCCTCACCGAGGTGCGGGTGCGGGGGGCAGGTCTCGGCGCGCTGTTCGATCCGGCGATCCTCAGCACGGGCTGGTCGGGACCGCCAGCGGTGGCTCTGCTCCTCGCCGCCTCCGGGACGTCGCTAATGCTCCTCCGGGTGCGGCTGCCTGGCCGGGTGGGCTTCTGGGTCGGGACGGTGGGGGCCGGGGTCGCATTGGTCTCGGTGCTGCCCGTCGGCCACACCCGCACCTTCGGACCTGCCTGGTTGGTCATGGGCGCCGACCTGGTCCACGCTGCGACGGCAGCGGTGTGGTTGGGTGGTCTCGTGGCTCTGGTCCTACACCTCACCCGCGCCCGACGGAGGAAGGACAACCCTGCCGCGGCCGCCGTGATCCTGGGCAGGTTCTCGAGCCTGGCCGGTGGCCTCGTCGTCCTGCTGGGCGTAACCG
This sequence comes from Cryobacterium sp. 10I5, assembly GCF_035019865.1. Classification (NCBI taxonomy): domain Bacteria; kingdom Bacillati; phylum Actinomycetota; class Actinomycetes; order Micrococcales; family Microbacteriaceae; genus Cryobacterium; species Cryobacterium sp. 10I5. The sequence goes on along the minus strand of NZ_JASJVI010000001.1, from coordinate 40,265 downwards.
GGACCATTATGGCGGTGGTGATCGTTGGTTCGGTGCCGGCCCTCGTCGACAGCGCTTATGGTCGACTATTGCTGGCCAAACTAGGCATGGTTGCGGTGATCGTCGCCCTCGCGGCGTGGAATCGGTTCGTGCTCGTCCCTCGCCTGGCGCGCGAGGACATCACGTCGCAGGCCTGGCGAAGGCTGGCACTGGCCATCCGCCTGGAGGCGGTCGGGTTGGTACTGGTCATTGGTTTGACTTCAGTCCTGACGATGCAGAACCCGCGGGCGACCGACACTGCCGCTGAGCCGGCTCAGGCCGCCTCGGTCGGGACCCCGTTGCTCGCGGACCTCGGCACGGGCCACCTGACGGGCCTGTTCAGCCCGGGCGCTCCGGGGGTCAACGTCATCACCTTCAACCTCACCGACGCTGGGGGCGATCCCCTCGTGCCGCTCACCATGCCGCAGGTCAGTGTCGCCGAACCGAACCTGAGCCTCGGACCGCTGGCCGCCGAGGTCGAGCCCGGGAAGATACCTGGCAGCTACCGGGCCGTGGTCGTACTGCCCGTGGCAGGTCAGTGGAAGATCACCGCCGCCGTCCGGGTCAACGAGTTGGAGCAGCCCGCGGCCGTGTCCGATGTGGTTGTCGTGGGCTGAGCCAATCCGGTCCCGACGAGGCCCGTGACGGCCTCAGCTGCGGACGTCTATCAAATCCCCGAGAGGATCGCTGTCAGCCGAATCGAAGGCGCTTTCTCCGAGCGCGGCGGCCGGGGACAGCAGTAGCGGCAATCGGAGGGTGAAGGTGGTGCCTATTCCGAGGGAGCTGACCACCGAGACAGTTCCGCCGTGGGCTTCCGTGGCGGCCTTGACGATGGCCAGGCCCAGCCCGCTACCGGCCCGCTCGCCTGCCGTGGACGCAGTCTGGAAGATATCGAAGACTGTATCCAGATCGGCGGCGGGGATGCCCGCCCCGGTGTCCCGGACGGTCAGCACCAGCTCGTCGCCCCGGGCGTCCGCCGTCATCGCGATGGAGTCCCCTGGACCGGTGAATCGAACCGCGTTCTCGATCAGGCAATCCAGCACTGCCTCAAGCCGCTCGTTGTCGCCCTGCACGGGGCCGACAGCGCACTGTGCGCTCCAGGTTCGGTCGGCGGTCACCGACCATCGGTGAAGGACCTCGGCCAGCATCTGGTCGACGTCGACAGACTCGGGGCCCGACGGCTCCGCGACTCGCACCAGCGTGAGCAGGTTGGTCGCCAATGCGGACGCTTTGACGAGTTCGGCCACCACCAGCTCGGCGTCCTCGCGCACCGTCGGCTCGACCGACTGGTCGGCGATGAGTTGCGCGTAGCCATTGGCGATGGTGAGACGGGTGCGCACCTCGTGCGAACCGAACCGGGCGGCGTTCTCCCTCTGTTCGCTGCGGTGACGGTCGGCCTGCTGCAATGCCCTCAGTCGTGCCTGAGCGGTCCAGTGCCGGTTCACATGCCAGATCAGCACCGAGATGATGCCGCTCATCAGGACGATCTCGCTGCATTCTTCCCATCCGATGGTCCCTGCCAGTGCGTGACGGACCAGTGCGACCCCGGTAACGGTCGTGATAATGGCGAAGACGATCAGGGTGGCACGCCGGGGCCACGGGCACAGTCCGTACAGGAGCGCAAAACTGGCCCATACAAGGTGATAGGGGATGGTCTCCTTGCCGGGTAACGCAAAGGTGAGGTAGCAGTTCACTCCCGCGAACACCGCCCACGCGGCGACGAGGACTGCCTTAGGCCGTGATCCGATATCCGACATTGCGCACCGTTTCAATCATTTCGTTTGACAGCTTCCACCGCAGCCGGCGAATACAGACATCGACGACGTTCGTGCCGGTGTCGAATTTCGTCCCCCAGACCCGCTCGAGCAGCTCGGCCCGGGTGCACGGCTCGGGCGCCCGCTGGAGGAGATGGAACAGCAGCATGAATTCCCGTTGCGTCAGCGAGATTCGGCGCCCGTCGACCACGAGTTCCCGTTCCTGCAGATCGATCTCGACACCGGCGCGGCGGAGGTAGCGGCTGACCGTCGCGGTCAATGCCTGCGACGATGTGGGCGTTCGGATGCGCGTATTGACCCGGGCCAGCAGCTCGGCGTTGGCAAACGGTTTGGCCAGAAAATCCACCGCACCGCCATTCAGGACACCGACCCTGGTAGCCACCTGAGTCATTGAGGACAGGACCAGGACCCGACTCGACGGACGGAATCGCATCAGTTCGGCGAGGACGTCCTCGCCGCGTCCGTCAGGCAGTACGAGGTCCAAGATAATCAGGTTTGGGTCGACCGTGCGGATCGCCGTCAGGGCGTCGACCGCCGTGCCCACCACAGTGACCGTGTATCCGGCGCCACCGAGGACGCGACCGAGAAGACGGCCCACCAGAGGCTCATCCTCGACAACCACGATGCGATTCACGTCGGTGTCCGTTCCTTCCCGCCTGTGCCGCGGGCGGCAGCTTAGCCACTAGGGGGTCATGAGATCTCGCCACTTCAGTTCTTATCTGCGCCCACAGTCGAGCGTTCAACGGCGCATGGGTAACGTAGCGCTGATGTCCTCTAAAAGGAGGACAAGGGATGTCCCCAAAAAGGGGCAAGAATCGGGGGAATTGCCGAGTGGCGGCGCGGTGCTGCAAGAGTGCCACGCCGCATTTCCTGCCTCGAGGTCGGGACGCTCCAGGAACCACCTCAGGATGCTGGAACGCCAAATAATATTCGCTGGACGCCTGGCTGCCTTGCGCATCGATAGGATCCTGATCGGCTTACCTCTCCCTTACGCCTAGGCAGCGATCGAACGCCCTGAAGTAGTCGTGCAGCCGCAGATATCAACGACCGGGGATCTTCTCGTCACGCGACTGGATTGGATATCCGAGACCCCGGGACCCTGTCCTTGCAGTCGCCGCGCGATCCGCCATGAACGTGTTATCCGGACCAACGCAGAGCCTCTGCCGCGGTGCGCGTCACGCACCTGCATCATGTTCTTCGTGGCACTGAATGCCAATCGTCACGTGGACGCCGCTGGCCCACTGGTGGGGCAGCGGCGACGGTCAGCTCGCTGCGTATCGGGAGGCCGTCGAGCGCGCCGTTCGTCGCGCACGTGATCGGCTACGAGCGGACGGCCGCGCAGGACGTCGACTATGGCGTGCACGAGATCGTGGATATCGCGGTGCGGGCGCTGTCTTGGGGATCAATGATCCGACCACAGCCTCGCACGCGCTCGGGCACATCAGTGCCCTCCTCACTCGCATCGTGGAGTGTCCCGCACTGGCGCTCGGACTTGCCGGGTCGGACGGATGCCTGTGAGTGGTGACGACGTCAGGGCCGATTGGGGACCGGGTACGCCCGCCGCGCGGTCAGGACACGATGGTGAAGAGCCCCGCTATACCGACGAGGTACAGGCAGAGCACGGCCACGGAGTCGACGCCCATGCTCGCGATCTTGCGCATCGGCCGAAAAATGAGCCCGATGGCGTATACAAAGGTGAGCAGGATGCCCAGCGCGGTCAGGTAGATGTCGGTGGCGCTCGCGGAGGGCAGCACGGCTTTGCCGGAGATGACAGTGGCGATCAGGAAGAGCACTGGGAGGAAGGCATTTCCTCCAAAGATGTCACTCATGGCGAGGTTGTCGTCGCCCTGTTTGATGGACTGCAGACCGGTGGAGAGCTCGGGCAGCGAGGTCGCCAAGGCCAGGATCGTGGCACCGAAGATGATTCCAGAGACTCCCAGCTGGTTCGCCGCGGCATCGCCGGACACCTCCAGAACGACGCCGGCGACGAGGGTCGCCACTGCCGAGACCGCGAACATCGCTACGGCCGTCCCAGTGCTCATTTTTGTGCCGCCGCCGCTTCCACTGGCGTCTGGATTCGAACTGGATGTGCGATTACGATGCCCGCCCTGATGCCGGCTGCTCGCGGGAGCGTTGCCGTTCTCGTGCCACGGAAGGCCCGCCCCAGCCCGGCGCACCAGAAGAAGCCCGGTGACCCAGAGCGCGGCGATGAGCACCCCGGCCGGAGCCAACCGCAGGAACACGAGGGTCGACGGGAGCTGACTTCCCGCCACGACGACGACGAGGACCGCGATGACGACCATCGCTTCGAGCACCAGCGTGAGCGAGGCCGCTCGATAGGTGAGGGGCTTGACGTCCTTGCCTCGTTTGCCGAATGCGTCCAACGCGACCAGGACGACTGTTTGCAGGGCGATACCACCGAGGATGTTCCCCACGGCGACATCGACGTTGCCGCTGATCGCGGCGCTGACCGTGATCGCAATCTCCGGCAGGTTCGTCGCGACAGCCAACACGATGAGGCCGCCGAGCGCGCTGCCGAGGTGGAATCGAGAGTCGATGATGTCGGTGGTCTTCGACAGTTGGATGCCGGCGAACCAGACGACCGTGCCGGCAGCAGCGAAGATCGTGATCAACAGCCACAGGGGTAGCAAGGACACCTATCCGCTCCCGCCTGTTCTCGAAACGAATTGAGCACCCGGTCAGGCGTGAAGAGCCATTGTCCGCTACATTGTGGCGAACGCGCGCGGCGCGCTCAATCGGCTTCCGCCTCCGCCTTCTCGCCGTGCGAGACGATATCGCCGTCCGTGAAGAGGATGCCCTGAGCGATTTCCCGCCATTTCGGCTTCGCGCGAAGCAGAAACTCCAGTTCCATACTGAAATGTTTGTACTCTTCGCCGAGCGAATCTTCCATGATGGCGCGGGCGGCGGAATCCTGCTCAACGGCTATGCGTTGTTCATACCAGCCGATTGCTTCGGCTTCTTCGGAGAGGCTTGCGCACATCCTGGCGAACGTGCGGACCTCCGCAGACAACTCCTGAGGCGGCTCGTGATACTGGTCTGTTGGCATGTTCTCTTCCTTTTCTGTTGGAAACGGCCTCACTAATCGCAGCGTAGGCCCTGATCCGTTTGTGCAGGCGTCACAACGTGAGACTTCCGCATCCACGCTATTTTTTCTTCGTAGGCCCTTTCGGTGTGAAATGGATGGGCGTTGGTCTGTCAGGTCCGCCGTCTTCCGACATGCTGATGCCAGGCGGCGGGGCCTCCCGAGCCGGCTCGGTAGCTGGCGATCGGCGCCGCGCCCTTCCGCCAGGCGGAAAGGATCGGCGCGACGATTCGCCAGCACTCTTCTACCGCGTCTGCCCGCACCGACAGGGTGGGGTCGTCGGAGAGGATGCCGTGGAGTACTTCGCCATAGGGTCCGAGTTCTCCCTTCGCGAGTTGCACATTCAGGCTGACCCGGTCGAGGGTGAAGGGATCGACTTCGCCGTTGATGTTGAGTTCGAGTTCGATGCTGTCCGGGGTCAGCGAGATGGTGAGTCGCGCGGGCCCGGGGTTGCCGGTGAAGCCGTATGGTCGGTGCGGTACGTCCTTGAAAGTCACGACGATCTTTTGACACTTGTCGGCGATAGCCTTTCCTGAGCGCAATCGGAACGGAACACCTGCCCAGCGCCAATTCTCTATTCCGACGGTCACCTCCGCGAGCGTCTCGGTATCGAGTTCCGGATTCACGCCGGCCTCTTTCACGTAGGCCGGGAGCTTCCGCCCCTCGATCGTGCCTCCGGTGTAGCGAGCGCGACGGCCAGCGGCAACGGGGTCGCCTTTCCAGGCGTGGGTGGCGCGCAGTACCTGGGCCATCGATCCGCGCAGGTCGTCGGCGTCGAGACTCGACGGGGGCTCCATGGCCGTGAGCGCCATCACGAGAAGCAGGTGGCTCTGGATCATATCGACAAGTGCTCCTGCCTTGTCGTAATATCCGGCGCGACCTTCGAGGCCGAGGGCCTCGTCGAAGACGATATCCACTCGCTCAATGTGTTCGGCGCTCCAGACCTGCTCGAACATGCGGTTGGTGAAACGGAGACCGAGCAGGTTGAGCACGGTCGACTTGCCGAGAAAGTGGTCGACTCGATGGATGTGCTTCTCCGGCAGAAGCTTGGCGAGTTGCCGGTTGAGCGCCTGGGCACTTCGCAGGTCGGTCCCGAATGGCTTCTCCATTCCGAGGACGGCGCCCTTCGGCAATCCGACCTTTTCCAGCGCGGCTATCGAGAGAACCGTCACGTGTGGAGGCAACGCGAAATAGAGCGCAGGTGTGCCTGTCGTGGCAGCGAGGATGCGGGTGAGGTCATCTGGTTTCGTCACGTCTGCCTGGAGGTAGACCGAATTGTGTGCCACCTTCGTCGACCGGGGGCTCCCGGGTCCTCCCTGGGCGAATGACTCGACAATGCGGGCGCGCCACTCGGCATCGGTCATCGGGTCGAACCCGACACCGATCAGTCGAAGGTCATAGCCTCGGGAGCTACTGAGCAGCTGGCCCAGGCCCGGGAGCAGCAACCTTTTTGTGAGATCCCCACCCGCTCCGAGTATGACGAGAGTCCCGATGTGGTCAACCATGGGCACAGACTACCTCTGCAAGACTGCAGAAATGGCTCTGCACATCGAGGACTACGCTCTGATCGGCGACTGCCACACGGCCGGACTGGTGGGACGGGATGGCAGCAGTGACTGGCTTTGCTTCCCTCGGTTCGACTCTCCGTCCATCTTCGGCGCGCTACTGGGCACCGTGGATCATGGGCGATGGCTGCTTGCACCGGCGGGCGAGGTTCTGTCGACATCCCGGCGGTACGAAGAAGACAGCTTTATCCTGGTCACGCGCTGGGAGACCGCCGAGGGCGCGGTGGAGGTCACCGACTTCATGCCCCACGGCGACCGGCGTGCGGATGTGATCCGCCGGGGAAGCAAATTACCGTGGGAGGAACGCGCCACCGCGGCCTGGTTCGGCCCCAAGGGTTCGCCTCCGTACTCTATGGGCTGCTGGTACTCGACAGCGGCAATGCAGACGCCGATCACCTCTTTCACCTGATCGTCGTCGTGATCTCCCTTTCGATCATCGCGCACTCGTCCACGGACGTTCCCATCGCCGGCTACTTCGCATGACTCAAGAAGCAGGAGGCCGCCCGTACCCAGGGCGGTGACAACGATCCGGCACGGACGTGATAGTGCTGGAATGATAGGGCGGTCGCCGGTGGCGACCGCACGAAATCACAGGGAGTCATACAGTGGATATTCTTCAGTCGATCCTGAATGCGCTGCTCACAGCCGCGTCGATGGCGTGGCAGATCCTCTGGCCGCTCGTGTTCGGCTTCACGACCTCGGGCATCATCCAGGCCGTTGTGCGGAAGGAACGGATCACCAGGCTGATGGCCGACGACTCCCCGCGAGCGATCAGCGTGGCTTCGATCCTCGGAGCGGCATCGTCGTCGTGCTCCTACGCTGCGGTGGCCCTGGCGAGGGCCCTGTTCCGAAAGGGCGCGAGCTTCACGTCCGCGATGGCATTCCAGATCGCGTCCACCAACCTTGTCCTGGAACTCGGCCTCATCCTCGCGTTCGTGATGGGCTGGCAATTCACCCTGGCTGAATTCGTCGGCGGTCCGATCATGATCATCCTGGTGGCGCTGGGCTTCCGACTGTGGATGGGCGGCAGAATCGTCGACGCGGCCCGACAGCAGGCAGAAAAAGGTGTTGCCGGTTCGATGGAGGGGCATGCCGCAATGGACATGTCGGTGCAGAGCGACAGGGGATTCCTGCAGCGCCTATTTTCTTCGGCCGGGATGACGAGTGTTTCGCGGTACTTCGTGATGGACTGGGCCGCGGTGCTCCGAGACATCGTCATCGGGTTGCTGATCGCGGGTGCGTTCGCGGCCTGGGTGCCCAAGGAATGGCTGCAAGCGATCTTCTTCCAAAACGACCCAACGCTGTCGTTCCTTCTCGGCCCGCTGATCGGCCCCCTGCTGGCCATGATCAGCTTCGTCTGTTCCGTCGGGAACGTTCCGCTCGCGGCGGTGCTGTGGAACGGCGGCATCAGCTTCGGCGGCGTCGTGAGCTTCATCTTCGCCGACCTGATCATCATTCCGATCATCCTGATCTACAAGAAGTACTACGGATGGAAGCCGGCAGCACGGATCACCGCCATTTTTTACGGTGCCATGGTGCTGGCTGGTTACGCGGTCGAGCTGCTCTTCATTCCGCTCTCACTTGTGCCGGCCGATCGGAACCTGACCATCGTCGAAGCCGGGATCAGCTGGAACTACACGACGTGGCTGAACATTGCCGCCATCGTTCTCGCCGGCGCCCTGCTGATCGTGTTCTTCCGCTCCGGGAGCCGGTCGATGCTGGCGATGATGGGCGGATCACCCGAGGTCCAGGACGGGACGCCCGCCACGGATGAGGCCGCATCGGCTTAGGGGGAGAGGCCGGATGAGCGGCCTCCTGGTACGCACTCTGTATTCGGTCTAGGACCAGACGTCCTTCGTCGAGCCGAACTCCTGGCGCACCCGGCCGATCAGCGCGAGGCAGACCCCGGTGCTAGGCTCCCTGACCGGCAACGCTGATACGGCGCATAACGGACTCGGCCACCCGCCGCTCCGTCGTCATCTGCACCGTCGACCTTGGTCTGTCCCAGAAAAGAACCCTTATCGAGCAGTCGACAGTTCCCAGTTCTCGGCCTTCTGGTCGTATATCCAGGCTTTATGGGTTGAAGTGCGTCGGGTGACGTCTCTGAACCAGTAGGTCTGGTCGGGGTTCCAGCCTGCGAGCACGGTCGCCAGATCGTCTTGGACCGCAATGGCCCGCCCAGACGTCGTCAGGTAGCCGCCGGCCGAGAGGTGGACCGCGTCAATGTCGTGCTGCACCTGCGTCCAGTCCGGAATAGCCCAACGGCCGATGCGGCCCGTGGCGCGGTACCAGTCGTGACGACGGGACGCCGTGACTTCCAACGGGTAGCGTCGACACAAATTCGCCCATGCTGTGGGGCCATCGATCTCGTAGACCCGCGCGTCACGGGGAACGACGATTTGTTCGGCTGTCGCCGACTCCCAACCAAAGCCATCTTCGATGAGCCGGAGGCCCACAGGGCCCCAGCCGTCCAACGACCGAGTTGTCCGTGTCAGAGCGGCAGGAGGTGTTGACCACCAGGTTCCACTCCACGGGGCGCGGGGGTCGGTTGGTCGCTCGCGCTTAGCGGTGGTCTCCTCCTCGAGCTGTGCTGCCCTCCACTGCTCAAGAGTGTGACGGACGCCATTCTTGGCCGCTGGGTGTGGGGCGTCCGCTTCGACGAAGGTGATGGCCCACTGCTCGGAGTCCAATGGCGTTGCCCACCACCTCGCGTGTGGCGAGGCCACAATGCTTGTCGCGATGCGGGCGAGCGCGGCGTGGAGCGCGGGTGCGACGGTGAGTACGTCTTCGCCGTCGGGCTCCTGCCAGTAGCGGGCCCCGTCCACGGCGGCGGTCAGTGAGAGCAGCATGGCGCCTTCGTGCGGCTCCGCGAGCGGCACTGTGTCGAGGAGGCGCGCTACGTCTTCAGGTGAAGGAGTGGGTTGTGGAAACTGTTCGGGACCTGGGCCGAACAGCACACGCGAAGTTTCTCGGCCAGGGTCGAGATCATAGGCGGCGAAGAAAATGGCTTGACGAAGCTCATGAGCGTCTGAGGATTCACTGTCCCAGGTTCTCTTTAGAACGAACTCGAGGCACAGGCGTCGACCGTGAGGGCCGGCGAGCAGGGCAACGGGCTCCAAAGTCATATGGTCACCCTAATTGGATCCAGTGCAGACCGGGGTGCGGCTCTACCGCTGTAGTGGAACCCCGAACGGAAGCCGGTACCGCTATTCGGACGCCCGCCGCACGAGCCGAACCCTGACTGAGCGCCCGACGTGAGTTGGGGATCCCTCAACGGGCATCGCGGCGTCGGGCGACGATAGCTGACCATGCGATCGAGTCCAGGCAGGGTGGACCCATGTGCCCGTGAGACGAATGACCCACGCGAAAGATTCGCGGCAAGTACGCCCGTTAGCCAAGCGCGCCTCGAAAGTGTCTGAAGGGAACCGTGAGTGACGTGCACGGAGCGTGAATTGCGGAGGCAGAAGGTTACCCACCGGGGGTGTCACGGATGGATACCTGTCGGGACTGGCGAGCGGCTAGAGTCCGATCACGGAGTAGCGGCGTTCGATTCCCGCGGTGGCGTGACCCCACTCACTGCCGGTGACACGTTCCTGGTGGGCTTCCCAGGCGGATGCGTGCTCGAAGCGCTCCTCGACCTGCCACACCAGGGGATTGCTCGTCCGGGTGACGTTGAACGCAAGGCATCCCGGTTCGGCGCGGGTGAGGTCAAGGTGCAGTTGTAGATGGTCCCGGACAATTCCCGCTTGGTCCTGGGTGAGACAAACCAGCTGCCCGCTGAGGGACACCTCGCCGCTGACGAGCCTCTTCTTCATCTTGTAATTGGTCAACTGCACGCCAGCCGTCACTCGATTTTGTTCTGCCTCGACGGTGAATCCGGAGCGCTCAAAGAAGGGGCGGGCTGTAATGCTGACATCGGCAGTCAGCTCCGTCAGCTGCTGTTGGCGCGCGCGGGCCTTCACATGGGCGATCAGTTGCCATGCCACCCCGCGTCCTAGGTAGCTAGGGGCAACGAACATCATGTCGATATATCCCGCAGTGTCCACGTCGGAGAAACCCGCCGGCACACCATCCACGGTTGCCACGTAACTGTTCCGTACCTGCCTCGCCGTATGCCACGTGGATAGCTCACGTGCTTCTGGCCGAGCCCACGCTCGAATCTGCTCCGGCGAGTAGTGTGCGGCAGCGGTTTCGGTCACTGCGGCAAGAAAGATGGCCAACGTGTCTGCGGCATCTCCGTGACCATACGGTCGAATGACAACGACCGGTCCATCGGCACTTGTGTTCAACTCCACAGAATCAGCATCCCACGGCGACTGCACGGCGTGCCCGATGTCGCCAGGCGGCGACACGCCGCATATGCGTTGCCCGGATCATCGTTCTGCGGGCCCCTAGGATCAGCACAATGACGACACGCACCGGTCCACTGCGGCCCGCACTTGTGGCACGACGAGCAGTCTTCGGCGGAATCATCGGTGTGCTCGCCGTTGTGGCCCTTTCGGGATGCTCATCGTCATCGTCATCGTCATCGTCATCGTCATCGTCATCGTCATCGTCATTGTCATCTTCATCGGCAGTGACGAGCGGGGCGCCCAGTGCGCCCGATCTGAATGGTTCTCTGTTCGTTCAGGCTGAACCGTTTATACAGCTCACGCCAGGACAGTGCACGGACGTCTCCTCGACGACAATCGTTTACGACACCGTCAACATCCTCGACTGCGATAACCCGCACGGCAGCGAGGTCTACAACACATTCACCTTCCCTGCCGGCGATTACCCGTCGACATCTCAGCTCAATTCGGTCGGCGACGCGCGTTGCGGTGGTGCATTTGATTCCGGCGTCCCCAGTTCGCTGACGTACGTTTGGTTCAGTCCGACCGAGGAGGAGTGGGTCGCCGGGAATCGGTTTGTCGCCTGTTTCGCGATCGACGCGAACAATCGCGCGCTCTCGGCTCCACTCGCCACACTCGCAAATGAGGGGCCTCTCAGTGCCTTCGATCGGGGCACCCTTGCGCCGGCACTCGGTCTGATCCTCGCGGCGACCGCGGGAACCGTTTTCGTGTCGTTCCTCGTGAGCTACCTCCTCTTTGCGGCGTCGCTTGCGAGTCTTTTCCGCAAAACGGGGATACCCGCCTGGAAGGCTTGGGTTCCCTTCGTGCAGACGTGGACGCTGCTGCGGCTCGGTGGTCAGAGCGGCAATTGGATGTGGCTGGGCTTTGTCCCTGGCGGCAGTGTCGTCTCCTCTGTGTTCATCTACATCGGCATGTACCGCATCGGGATCGCGTTCAGAAAAGACTCCGGGATGCTGGTGCTCGGCATATTCCTCCCGTTCGTTTGGGCGTTCATCCTTGGTGGCCGTGACGAGCAGTATGCGCCGGAGTTGCTCGCGTTACACGGGTACCAGCCTCCCCTCGAAGGCTATGGCTCGACTCCTTCACGTGCCTCTGGTTTCGGAGACGATTGACCCCGAGACACCCCTCGCCTACGCTGGCACCGTGTCCAGGATCTTCGGAACCAAGTTCTCAGCGGTGTATCCGCTCTACGTAGCGAAGGTGCAGCGCAAGGGCAGGACGCAGACCGAACTCGATCAGGTGATCATGTGGCTGACCGGATTCGACGACACGACGCTACGCCGTCACTCCGAGGGAGAAACCACCTTCGAGCAGTTCTTCGCCGAGGCGCCGATGAATCCCAGCGCCTCGCTGATCACCGGTGTCGTCTGCGGCATCCGCGTGGAGACCATCGAGGACCCGCTCATGCAGAAGATTCGCTACCTCGACAAGCTCGTCGACGAGCTGGCGAAGGGACGGCCCATGGGCAAGGTGCTTCGTGCACCTGCCGTGACCAGCGCGGCCTGAGCTTCCGATCAGTTCGTGCTGCGCTGGCTGAAGGTCACAAGGCGAGCCTGAACGTCCCAGTAGGACGTCGCGTTCGGTGTCTGACGGTTGTCACGCAGGGCCGTGACAGACTCGACGGCACTGTCGATGGCTGCGCGGTACGGCAGCGATCCCGAGCTCACACGCCTCACGCCCAGTTCGCCGAGCTCGGCCGCAGTCAGGGAGGGATGCGCGAGCACGTTGACCGGAAGCGCGACATCCGCCGTGATCCTCCGGATATCCTCAGGGTTCACCAGGCCGGGCACGAAGATTCCGTCGGCCCCGGCGTCGGCGTATGCGCGCGCACGAAGCAGGACCGCCTCGACCGTTGCCTCCTCGGCGAACCACAGGTTGTCCACCCGCGCATTGACGAAGATGTCGGGGCTGAACCGTTTGACGGCGCTGATCTTGGCAGCAGCCGTCGATACGGCCACGAGACGTCCGTCCCGGCTGTCCTCAAGATTGACGCCGGCCACACCCAAGGCACCCAGTTCGGCGACAGACTCCGCTACCTCGGCCGGGTCGTCGGAGTAGCCGTCTTCGACGTCCGCTGTGATGTGGACGGACATGCGAACCAGCCGCGCCGCGAGGGCGATAGTTGCCGCTTTGCTCGACCGGAAGCCATCCGGATACCCGGCGCTGGCCGCGATGCCGAAGCTCGTCGTGCCGATGGCCGGAAATCCGGCGTCCACGAATGCCAGAGCCGAGCCGACGTCCCAGGCATTCGGCAACACGAGTGGTGAGTCAAGGTAGTGGAGTTGCCGAAAAGTCGACATCGTTGTTCCTGTCCCGCGCCAGCCGAATCGATGAACTCTCGTCAGCGTACTAGCGGCTGTCGAGCGCGCAAGCCGGTCCGAACGCTAACGCGTCTCGTCGAGTTTGTTCGCGGGCCAATGCTCCTGCATCGTCACCCACCAGCTGGCCAACGCTTCACGTTCGGGCTGCGTCGCGACGGCCCCGGCCGCAACCAGATCCCGTCCGATCGGGAGGTCGATGCACGCTCCATCGAGTACCTCGGCGTCGACATAGCCCAGTACCGATCTCAGTGTGGCAAGCGCACCGTGGCCGCGGCCCGGGGAGGCCACGTTGATCCACGCGACCGGCTTCCTGGCCAAAACGCTGCTACCGACCGTCCAGTCCAGAAGGTTCTTGAGGCTGCCCGGGAGTGTCCCGGCATATTCCGGCGTGCTGAACACCACCACGTCGGCGTCGCTGATCTCTTGTCGCAACTCCGCGACCGCTCCTGGAACGGGGTCGTGGTCATCGTCCGGATTGAAGGCGGGCAAGGCAGACAAGCCCTCGTACACCAGTGCGACCGAGCCGGTCGGCGCCAGGTCGCGCACCGTGGTCAGCGCCGCGTTGTTGGTTGAAGACTGCCGGGTGCTGCCCGAAACAAGGAGGAGTCTCATCTTCATATTTCCCATTCAGGCCACGGGCGGAGGAAAGAAGTCGGAAGCACCGTCTCGTCGAATCACCGTCCTCGGCCCACGCACATCAGCGGGCCGTGAGTTCGTGTGCCACACGTGCGGAGCGTACGGTCTGGTAGTGCCGCGCAGCGCGAGCACGGTTGCCGCAGGCGACCGAGCACCATTCCCGCCTGGGGTGTGTCTTCACGAAATAGAGCACGCATCCGGGCGCATGGCACGCGCGCAGCGCTGCAGCGTTTTCGCCCAGCAGGTGCTGGGCTTCGTAGGCGACGTCGGCCAGTCCGGCAATCCTCGGAGACACCGCGGATTCGGGGGAGAGCTCGAGAGCCGCTCCGCTCAGTCGCAGGTGAAGGATCGGCCGCTGGCTGGCGGCGGCATTGACGGTGAGCACCGCGTCCGCCACGCTCGACGCGGGCGATTCGGCAGCGCGGCGATCGTCGCCCGTAACGTGGGCTGCCAGTCTGCGCACCGCGTCCCGCAGATTCCGTGCCGTCAGGAACTCGCCCCGAGTCGTTGCCGCGTCTGCCCGATCGATGCCGACGGCATCCAGCCAGGCATTGACGCCTGTGGGTGTCGCGAAGTCGTCGTGCAGGCCTTCTGAGTCGGCCCAGATGGTCGCCATCAGGCGGATCGGCATCGGCTCGTCGGCGAGCGCCCAGTTGCGGTCCGAGTTTCTGTTTCCCATTTGCACAAACTATCACGGAAGAATTGACTTGCATACGTTAGAAGAAACGTGATAGATATTGTCACGGATGAAAGCAAGTTGATGCATTAGAACCCGAGGAGATGATGACGATGATCGGAATACCCCGGCTCGCTGACGTGGGCTTCCACCCCGGAGAGCTGGCCGTGCAGCGCAGGGCCGGGGTCACGCGGGATGCGGCCCGCCTGTCAGGGATGCTCGGGCCTGTCGCGCTGACCGCCGGGATGGCCGGGTTTCTCTGTGATCGAACGTTCCTCGTCATCTCCGGGAGGGATCGTTCCGGGCGCCTCTGGACGTCTCCGTTGACCGGCCGTCCCGGTTTTTTGGAGGTGCTGTCCGACACCTCCGTGGCGGTTCATGCCGTGATCCCCGCGGGCGACCCACTCCGCGGGCTGCAGACCGGTCAGAAGATCGGGATGGTCACGGTTGAATTCGCCACCCGGCGCCGGGTGCGTATCAACGGCACCCTCACCGTGAGCGGCGGCGATCTCCTTGTCGTAGAGGTCGAACAGGCCTACGGCAATTGCCCGCAATACATCCAGCAACGTGTTCTCGTGCCGAATGAAATCGAGGGGGCGGGTGGCGATCACGTCAGACACGGCAGCACCCTCTCGACGGACGACCGTGAGCTGATCCGTGCCGCCGACACGTTCTTCCTCGGCACAGTGAACCCCGAGAGGGGTTCCGATGCTTCCCATCGTGGCGGTCCGGCCGGATTCGTCCGCTCAGACGAGCACGGGTTGTGGTGGCCCGACTATCAGGGCAATAACCTCTTCAATAGTTTCGGCAACATCGCCGTCAACCCCGAAGCTGCCCTGTTGTTCATTGATTTCACAACCGGCCAGTCGCTGCAGCTATCCGGCACGACCCGGATCGAGTGGGGCGAACCCGGCCGCCCCGGAGATGACGGACACACGGGCCGCATTGCTCGCTTCGCCCTGCAACGCCTCGTGGCCGGCCAGGTTCTTCCGGCCCGGGAAATCACTCACAACCCGTATCCGCGCAACCGCGCGCTGACCGATTGACAAGGACGGTTCCGATGACCGAATCCCAGCGGCAGGCCTACGCCGCCCTCGCGCAGATGGACCCTGACCTCGGTCGCCTCATCGACCAGTGCGGCACACCGGACCCGTTCGAGTTCCACGACGGCGGGCGCACGTCCGGCAGCAACTTCGCCGGAATGAGCCTGCACATCCTCGGGCAGCAGATCTCCACCACGGTGGCCTTCCTCCTCTATGACCGCCTGACGGATGCGACCGGCGATACCCCGACGGCGAAAAGTGTGCTCGGCCTCGGCCAGGACTCGATCAAGGCGCTCGGCACCTCTCGATCGAAGGCGGGCTATCTGCTCAATCTCGCCGAGCATGTCGATTCGGGTGTCCTGGACATCGAGAACATGGGTGGACTTTCGGACGACGACGCGATTCAGGCGCTGGTCGCGGTCACAGGCATTGGAGTCTGGTCTGCGGAAATGTTCCTGATCCACCAATTGCATCGCGCGGATATCTTCCCTGCCGGTGACGTGGGACTGCGAAAAGCCCTGAAGCGTCTCAACGGGAGCGTAGAGATCCCGAGTGTGGCGGCGGCACACGAGACGGGCCGCCACTGGCGGCCGTTCCGCACGTACGCGGCAGCGATACTCTGGCGTTCCCTCACCGTCCCGGACGAGGTTTAATCGCACAACCGGAATGTGGCGCGGTGTAAGGCGCCGACTGAACTGAACCGCGGAAGGAATGTGAACTGAATGAATGCGAATCTGGAGTCCAATGGCGAGACCCGCCTGGCCTACATTCTCGGCGTACCCCTGGCCGAGAATGTCGTACGGCAATGGCCGCAAATGGGCGAAATCGTGCGCACCAGCACACTCATCGGCAGCGTCGAGGGCAACTTCGCGGAACTGACCCTGGAAGTCGGCAGACGCCTTCGTCTCGGGGACGTCCTGGTGGTCGAGTGGACCTGCAACTACGGCGACGGACGCCTCTACCGCAACGTGACCATCGGAGAACTCGAGAACGGGGAAGCTGTGCGCGTCACGGACTACTGGGGCGAACCCACCGAAACGCCTCTCTGGCGAGTGCCGCTGACCGACCGCCTCGACATGCCCGGCGACGGCATCTGGAAGGACAACGACCACCTGAGCCACCATTGACGCGAAAGGGAGCTGACAACCGATCCGCGGATTTCGATCACTCGACGGCCGGGGTGCCACCATGCGTGCGGCGGCGCTCTCCCCACCGAGGGAGGCACTGCCTCAGCGGCGGCCCAGCCGACCGATGGCGAACCCGACGACGCCGAGGAGTCCGCCGAGGGCGAGCCAGCCTGCGGCGCGGCCCCCTCTTCCCTCGTCCGGCAGCGGATGCTGTGACGCAGCCTCCGACGCCCCCGCCCCCACAGCGGCCACGGAAGTAGCCTGCGCCAGCGGAACCGCGGCATCCGCTGCCGGCTCGACGACCGACGCGTTGCGCACGAACAGCACGAACCACGCGAAGACGATCAGCACCGCGACGAGTTCGAGGGCGGTGAGGTTGTAATACCCGATCGGGTACCAGAGCAGCACCGCTCCGCCGATCGCGAGCACGAACACCGTCGTGGTGACGACGAAGCTCCGGGGGAGGTCCTTCAGGACGAGCGGGACCAGCACGATGAGCGCCACGAAACCGACGACGGCAGAGGTCGCGAACGTGTTGTGCACGGGAAAGCTGACGTCGACGGGCACGAGGCCGACACCGATGAGCGCAACGCCGACGACGATGATGATGATCCGCACGAGCGGGACGCCGCGAAGATCGCTGCCGGCGGCGCTGCGCCGTGAGCGCAGGTCGAGGGTCAGGTAGTCCGCGAGCGTCGTCATCACGAGTCCCGCGAGGAGGATCGTCAGGTTGAACGCATAGGCGGAGGTTGCGCTGCCCATCCCGAGCGCGCTGAAGTTCGCCTGCCACCAGCGCGGGTCGGCCGCCGTGAGCATGCTCGAGAACACCCCGGCGGCGAGGAACAGGCCGAGCAAGGAGGCGAGGCGGGTTGTCGTGATCTCCGCGGCGAGGAGGAACAACGCAAAGGCGCTCGCACCGACCGTCAGCGTGACGAACAGGGCCGCAGCGAACGGGTCGAGCAGCAGCTCGCGGAAGGCGAGCTGGAACACCGCGTATACCGAGCTGATCAGGAGGCCGGCCATGGCCGCACCGGTCAGTGACAGCCCGATGGTGTCGAAGATGCGCCGGATACGGGCACGACGTCGCCACCGTGCCGAGTGGCGGGTGAAACGGACATACGACCAGGCGAAGATCGGCATTCCGATCAGACCTGCAATCTGGGCCGACACTCCGCCGACGGAATTTCCACCAGCCAGGCCGACGGCACGGCCACCGAACACGATCACCGCACCGAGGAGACCCGCCAGTGCGCCCACCGCGGCGGCGATCAGCGCCCCGGATTCCACGTCGGACCGGCCATCGCCGGTGCGTTCGTCCTCCACCAGCGGTACCGTGTCCGCGCGCGAAGAAGTCATCTCCCTATCCTGTCGCGCTTTCGGGGATGCGGTGGCCGAGTCGCCGACCGCGGGGTGCCTTCCTACGCCGGCGGCGCCTCGCTCACGAAGCAGGAGATCGCACTCGCGAGATCCGGCCGGACCGTCCGGGCGACCGGGGTGCCGAATTCGATCACCTCGTAGCCGTCGCGGTTCCTGGCGATGAAGCCGATCACGCTCAGTGCGTTGTCTTTGGCGATCCGGGAGTCGCTGACCCGCCACTCCCGTCTCGAGAGGGCGCGCACCTGCACGTCGCTGGGCGAACGGGACTGAAGTGCGGCGGCGATCATGGTGGGTCCTTTCCTCGACATGAACCGAACGTAGGTTCGGTTCCTATCGGTTGCCTTGGGGTCCGATGTGAACCCGGTGCAGGCACGGACACTCCGATCGCGGACTCAGGTTCCGATCCCGAACAGCAGGCTCACGGCGATGACGGTCATGATCCCGGCGATCCCGATGTCGAGAATCCGCCAGGAGACCGGCCGGCTGAAGACCGGGCGCAGCAGCCGGGCGCCGAAACCGAGCGCTGTGAACCAGACGACACTGCCGAGTGCCGCCCCGAGGCCGAAGTACCATCGTTCGTCGCCGTGGGCTGCGGCGACGGAGCCAAGGAAGACCACGGTGTCGAGGTAGACGTGCGGGTTGAGCCAGGTGAGCGCCGCGGTCGTCGCGAGGACCTGGGTGAGGCTCGCGGCAGTGCCGACGACCGAGGTGTCGAGCGGCCGAGGGAGGACGGCCCGACGCGCCGCGAGGACCGCATAGCCGAGCAGGAATGCAGCGCCGACGACCCTCACCACGACGAGCAGCCACGGCACCGTTCGGATCAGCGCCCCGAACCCGGCGACGCCGACCAGGATCAGGATCGCGTCGGAGGCCGCGCAGACGATGACCACGGCGAGCACGTGTTCCCGGCGCAGTCCCTGCCGCAGCACGTACGCGTTCTGGGCGCCGATCGCAACGATGAGGGACAGGCCGAAGCCGAGACCGGCGAGGGTGGTGAGGATCATCCTCCGACCGTACAGCGACGTTCACAGGTGAGTACAACGAAACTTTCTTAGCTGGCATTAGTCTGGCTAATCATGACGATTGACAACGCGCAGCTCAGGGCCCTCGCGGCGACGATCGATCGTGGTTCCTTCGACCTTGCCGCAGCGGCCTTGCACATCACGCCGTCCGCGGTGAGCCAGCGCATCAAGGCCCTCGAGACGTCGGCGGGCCGGGTGCTCGTGCGGCGAACGAAACCCACAGAGATCACGGATGCCGGACTGCCCTACCTGAGGCTCGCCCGGCAGATTGAGGCGCTCGTCCAGGACGTCATCTCCGGGTCCGAGTCTGAGGCGCGGGCGGGCGTGCCGCTCGCCGTCAACAGCGACTCGCTTGCGACCTGGGTGCTTCCGGCCCTCGCCGGCCTCCCAGACTCGATCACCTTCGACGTGCGCCGTGAGGACGAGGATCACTCGGCCGAGCTACTGCGCGCGGGTACGGTGATGGCCGCGATCACGACCGATGCGCGTCCGGTGCACGGATGCTCCGTCACCCGGCTCGGCAGCATGCGGTACCGGCCGATGGCGAACCCGGGCTTCGCCGCCCGGTGGTTCGCCGCCGGCCCCACGGCGGACGCGCTCGCCCGGGCACCGATGGTCGTCTTCGACGCGAAAGACGACCTGCAGGATCGGTTCCTCCGGAGGCGGAGTCGTCGACCGCTCTCACCGCCCCGGCATTCGATCCCGGGCTCTGCGGACTTCGCCGAGGCAGTCCGCCTCGGGCTGGGCTGGGGAATGCTGCCGAACCAGCAGATCCTCACCGGAGAGGCCGACGGGGTGCTCGTCGATCTCGCGCCGGGCTCGCACATCGACGTGGTGCTCTACTGGCAACAGTGGACGCTGCACACGCCCGTTCTCGCGGCGATTTATGAGGCAATCCGCGGCGCGGCGGCCGAGCGCCTCGATTGAAGGCTGTGGTCCGGGGATTTCGTCGTCAGTGGACCTGTCGTCAGTCGGCGAGGATCCCGTAGAGGGAGCGTCGGAGCTCGTCGATCTGGGTGACGGCCTTTGCCCGCTGCTCGGGAGTCGCGGCGAAGCGGAGCTGATGAATGACGCCCATGAGTTTTGCGACGCTCTCGTGCAGGCTGGCTTCGGCCTCGACGCGTGCCGTCGAGCTGTCCCAGACGTGGGCGAGCGCTTCCGCGTTGTCGGCGACGTAGGCGCGGCCAGACTCACTGAGCTGGAATTCCGTGCCGGTGCCGTCACCGGTCGGGGCGATCAGTCCCTCGTCGACGAGCTGCTGCAGTGTCGGATATACCGAACCGGGACTCGGGCGCCAGGTACCGCCCGACCGTTCGGTGATCTCCTTGATCAGGCCGTAGCCGTTGTAGGCGGCCTCTGAGAGCAGCGAGAGGATGGCGAGGCGGACGTCACCCTTGAGCTTGCGCTGGGCTCCCGGCGGCATGAAGCCGCGCGGTCCGAAACCGCCGAAGCCGGGGCCGAAGCCGGCGCCGAAACCGGCGCCGAAGCCCGGCCCAGCGCCCCGGCCAAAGCCGCGGCGCTCGTGCCGGTCGCCGGAGTCGTGGGCATGGGGTTCGCGAAAATCGTTGTGCATGCTGGTGTCCAATCGTGAAGTGGGTGGTCTCCGAGGACGAGGCTCGGCGATGGATTAAAGATATATCGGTGAATAATCGTGAGCGCTGATTCTCAGTGAATACGCAGCAGTGAATACGCAGCTGGAGTGCTCAGCCCGGAGCACCCGGCCGGGAGTACTCAACCGGGCGTGACGGTGCCGCCGCCCCTTGCCGGTTCGGGCGGCTCTTCCTATGCTCACGACGGGGCCGCCGTCCGGCGGCCCGAAGTGTAGAGGAGGATGCGATGACGCTCAAATACGGTGTGCTGGCTCTCGTGAAAGCCCAGGCCGGGCAGGAACAGGCCGTCGCGGATTTCCTCGCCGGTGCACAGGCGCTGGCCGCCGCCGAGCCGGGCACCCGTACCTGGTACGCCTTCCGGGTCAATGACGACACGTTTGGCATCTTCGATACCTTCGACACCGAGGCGGATCGCCAGACACACCTCACCGGGGCCATCCCCGCAGCACTCGCCGAACATGGGCCGACCCTGCTCGTGGGGGACCCCGACATCCGCCTGATCGACATCATCGCCGCTACCTGATCTGCTTCGAAGCCCTCGGCCGCCGCCGATATGGGTGCCCGGGCGGCGCACCGGGTCGGGTTCGACCTCCCGCATGATCTCCCGGACGACCGGGGCGGTGTCGCCCTGGCCGAACAGGAGGTGGCGCATCAAGTGGAAGAGCGGGTGGTTGGTTGGTGGGGTTGCAGTCGAATGCCGGGTTGATGCGGCAGCATAGACCCCATGCAGGCCAACCCAGAGTTCAATCCGGAGTTCTTCGAGATCAACCCGCTCTTCGCCCGCCCGGGCGAGGACACTGTTGCGCCACGCTACGTCCTCGGCGCGGACCCGATGGAGCCGGAAACGGCGTACCAGATCATCCACGACGAGATCATGCTCGATGGGAACGCCCGGCTCAACCTCGCAACCTTCGTCGGAACCTGGATGGACGATCACGCCGGTCGGCTCTACGGAGAGGCCTTCGACAAGAACATCGTCGACAAGGACGAATATCCACAGACCGCGGCGATCGAGGAGTATTGCTGGCGGATGATCGCCGACCTCTGGCACGCGCCCGAACCGATGAAGACCGTCGGCACCTCGACGATCGGCTCGTCAGAGGCATGCATGCTCGGTGGGCTCGCCCTGAAACGTCGCTGGCAGCAGGCACGGCGCGCTGCCGGACTGCCGACCGCGCAGCCCAACCTCGTGATGAGTTCGGCTGTACAGGTGTGCTGGGAGAAATTCTGCAACTACTGGGACGTCGAGCCCCGATTCGTACCCATCAGTGAGGAGCATCCCAGCCTGGACGGGCACGACCTCGCGAGCTATGTCGACGAGAACACCATCGGAGTCGTCGCGATCATGGGCGTGACGTACACCGGGGTCTACGAGCCGGTCGCGGCGATCAGCGCCGCCCTCGACGAGATCCAGGAGCGAACCGGAGTGTCCGTACCCATCCACGTGGACGCGGCCTCCGGGGGGATGATCGCACCCTTCCTGCAGCCGGAACTGGAGTGGGACTTCCGCTTGGAACGAGTGCACTCGATCAATACCTCGGCGCACAAGTACGGCCTGGTCTACCCCGGCCTCGGCTGGATCGTCTGGCGTGCGAAGGAGTTACTGCCGGAGGACCTGGTCTTCCACGTCAGCTACCTCGGAGGGAGCATGCCCTCGTTCGCGCTCAATTTCTCCCGTCCCGGCGCGCAGGTGCTCTTGCAGTATTACCTCTTCCTCCGGCTCGGGTTCGAGGGCTACCGTGCCGTGCAACAGTCTTCCCAGGACGTGGCGCGGTACCTTGCGCGCGGTATCGAGAAGATCGGCGCCTTCACCCTGTGGAATGACGGGTCGGATATCCCGGTCTTCGCCTGGCGCCTCACCCCCGGCCACACCCGGAACTGGAACCTCTTCCACCTGTCGGACCGGCTGCGCTCCCACGGCTGGCTCGTCCCCGCCTACCGGATGCCCGACAACCTATCCGAGATGACGGTCCAGCGGATCGTTGTCCGCAATGGGCTCAGCATGGACCTCGCCGCGCGCCTGCTCACGGTGATCGAGGAGGAGACGGCGTATCTCGACAGGCTCGAGGGTCCGATGCCCGTCGAGGGGCAGCATCCCGGCTTCACGCACTGATTCCTGCGAGATTGTTACAAACCCGAATGGAATTGCTGTCCGCAGGTGACCGCGCGGCTGTAGATTCCAATCAGGGCAGGACTTCCTGTCCAGTGGGGGCGGCCGTCGGGCCGAATATGTGGGGGTTTCAACTCGTGATCAAGCATTTCTCCGCGTCGTCTTGTCTTGTGGCCGGTGTTGTCCTGGTACTGGCGCTCACCGGGTGCGCTCCCTCCGCCGGGAGCGGTACCGGGGCGGCCATTCAGTCGCCCACACCAGACGAAACAGTCGCATCGTCGGCCAGTTCACCCGCCACGCCCACGTTCACACTGTCGTGCAGTGCGGCCGTGACGCCGGCCGCGCTTGCCGGCCTGGCGGCGGGGCTCGTACCCGAGACCGATCCGGCGTTGCTGGGTCCCTCCGTCGCCCCGCCGGTGACGCCCGGCATCCCGACGAACGTCCTGTCACTTCGCGGCATGGGGCCCGGTCAGGACGGACCCGCGACGATCGCGGCGGCTCAGACCGGCTACTTCGACTGCCAGTGGGCCAACGCCGACCGGTCCACGACCGTGGTCCTCGAGGTCCTTCCGCAGGCCGCCGCGGCGTTCACGGCCGAGAAGGCCGCGCCGCCCGCTTCGCAGCCGACGGTGCCGTTCTCGGATCTCGATCTTGGAGACGAGACATTCGGCTACTGCTATCCCGCCGACGTGATGGCCGTCTGGGGAGTGTGCCGACTCAATCTGCTCGAGGGTTCGACGTGGTACCGCGTCACGATCACCGGCCAGTCCTCGGACCAGTCCGCAACCGCTTCGTCGCTCGGCGCCGTTGCCCAATCCGCGAGTGACGCCATCGCGGCCACCGGCACAGAGCCCGCGCCGCTCGTGCAGCCGGCTTCGCACTGGAGCACGACCGCGGGCTGCGTCGCCGACAACCGGCGATCGCGGAGCGATTCGGAGGCCACCCCGCCGGGGTTCGACCTCGAGCAGGGCACCGCAGACCGACTGCTGCACGAAGCCGTGGCCATCGCCGCGGGCTTCGAATGCACCGTCGGGACAGCCTCAACCCGAACGGCGACGGTGATTCCCGGTGCGGCATGGGTCTGGCCGACCACCTACACCTCGCCGATCACCACCGATGTGGAGCTCACCGTCACAGGGGTCCCTGAGGCGCGGTTCCGCTGCGGCCCGACCGGCGGAGCGGAGTCCTCCTGCTGGGCGGAGGGCGTGATCGACGGGGCATTCGTGGTCGTCGTCGACGGTTCCAGAGTGACCGACAGCGGCACCCAGGCCCGCGATGCCGAGGGCCTGGCCGAACTTGCTGTCGCGAACAGCGCGGGTTAGTGACGCGAACGGGAGAGTTCGCGCGGGAACTCGACCATCGGTTGTGTCGCAGGCTGTTCCCGATCCGGGACAGTCAGCCGCCGCCGACGTGCGTGCCGGGGCGACGCAAGGGGTCGGGTTCGACCTCCCGCATGATCTCCCGCACGACCGGGGCCGTGTCGCCCTGGCCGAGCAGAAGATAGCGCATCAGGTGGAAGAGCGGGTTGCCCTCTGACCACTCGAAGTAGACGTGCGGGCGTACCCCGGAGGCATCCCGCAGGGCGAGCAGGATCGCCGCGATGGCGTTCGGCGCCGCCGGGCTCTGCGCGCGCAGCACCCGGTAGCCCTCGATCTCGACACCCCGGACGTGCACAATCTTGCTGAAGCCGGAGGGATCGATGACCTCGACCTCGAGGAAGAGTACGTCCGCGGTTCCGGGAACCGGATTCATCCCCCGCTGGTCCGCCTCCTTCGCTGCGTACTCGGCACGATCGCCACTCTGGGGCTTGTTCGCGATGATGTTCAGGGCACCGTCGTAGACGAGGGAATCGGCAACGAACGTCCGGGCAGCCTCATCGAACTCAACGCTGTCCACTCGTAGCTCGGTCGACCGTGAGACGCGTGAGATCAGGGACACGGCGATGATGCCTGCGATGAAGAACACCGAAATCGTGATCCCGTCCGGTTTCTCAATGATGTTCGCGCCGAGGGCGTAGAGCAGTGCGAGCGACAGGATGCTGAAGCCCAGGCTTGCGCGATGTTGTCTGCGCCGGACGGCCGAGATGGTCACGGCGACCGCGCCGGACACCATCATCGCGAGGATCCCGGTCGCGTACGCGCCGGCCTGCGCGTTCACGTCCGCCCGGAAAGCGATCGTGATCAACACGCTCACCCCGGTGTACACGAGCACGACCGGGCGGATGGCGCGGCTCCAGTCCGGCGCCATCCCGTACGACGGCAGGTACCGGGGCACGATGTTGATCAGTCCGGCCATCGCGGACGCACCCGCGAACCAGAGGATCAGGATGCTGCTCACGTCGTAGGCCGTGCCGAAGACCTCGCCGACCCGTTCGTGGGCGAGGAAGGCCAGGGCACGCCCGCTTGCGGCGCCGCCGGTTTCGAACTCGGCCGGCGGGATGAGCACCGTCGTCACGAAGCTGCTCGAGAGAAGGTAGACGCTCATGATCAGGGCCGCGGTCGTGAGTAGCCTGCGGGTGTTCCGGATCCGCGAGGCGAGTCGCTCCTCCGGGTTCCTGCCGTCCGCGGCGACGAGCGGCATCATGCTCACCCCGGTCTCGAACCCCGAGAGCCCGAGGACCAGAAGCGGAAAGGCGATCACGGCCGGCCCGAGAATGTCACCGAAGCCGCTCCCGCGCGCGGTAAGCGCGTCCGTCCAGGTCGCGATCACCCCGGGCTCGGTGAACGCGTCGTAGAGGCCCACGCCGATCACGACTCCGTTCAGGAGCAGGTACACCGCGACGAGGGGGATGGCGACGGACACGGCTTCACTGAAACCGAGGAGGAACACGCCGCCGAGGATGAGGAGCAGCACGATCGTGATCGGCACGGCCTGGCCGGCGAGGAAGCCCGGTACGAAGGGGTTCTCGAGGATATGCACCGTCGCATCCGCCGAGGATAGTGTGATGGTGATGATCCAGCTCGTCGCCACGAAGCCGAGCAGGATGAGCACGAACACCTTGCCGCGCCAGAACGGCAGCAGCCGCTCGAGCATCGCCACGGAGCCCTGCCCGTGCGGGCTCTCCTTCGCGACGCGGCGATACATCGGCAGCATGCCGAGGAGGGTGAGCGCGACGATGAGCAGGGTGGCCACGGGAGAGAGCGCGCCGGCGGCGAGCGCGGTGATGCCGGGCAGGTAGGAGAGCGTCGAAAAGTAGTCGACGCCGGTGAGGCACATCACCTGCCACCACGGGTGGGTGGATGTCGTCCCCTCGGCGCTCTCCAGGCCCACCGGTTGCACCCGGTTGGCCAGGAGCCAGCGGCCGAGGGGGCCGTTTGCCGTCTGCTTCCGGATCGGACTCGGCACGCTCGCAGGAATCTCGGGACGAACGGCACGGCCCGGTGTCGGGTCCATGGTCAGACAAGCCTTCGGGAGGCATCGTCGCGCACGTCGTCGACGTCCTGCTCGGCCACGTTGTACTCGGTCCGGTCGTGCTCGGCCGGGTCGCGGTGGATTGGCGCCCGGCGGTCACCGAGCGATTCACCGGTGCCGCCCCATGTCCCGGCGATGACCTCGGCCATGATCGACACCGCGGTCTCCTCCGGGGTGCGGGCGCCGAGATCGAGCCCGATCGGGCTGTGCAGGCGTGCCAGGGCGACCTCGGGCACGGATGCCGCGCGCAGCCGGTCCAGGCGGTCGTCGTGGGTGCGCAGCGAACCCATGGCGCCGACGTAGGCGAGACTCCCGTCGTCGAGTGCCAGCTCGAGGAGGGGGACGTCGAATTTGGGGTCGTGGGTGAGCACGCAGACGACGGTGCGCGCGTCGAGAAGGCCGGCGGCCCTCTGCTCGGCGAAGTAGCGGTGTGGCCACGCCACGACGACCTCGTCGGCTCCGGGGAACCGCGCCGGGGTCGCGAACACGGCGCGCGCGTCGCACACGGTGACCCGGTATCCGAGGAAGTCGGCCAGCCGGGTCAAGGCCGCGGCGAAGTCGACAGCGCCGAAGACGAGCATCCGTGGCCGCGGGGCGAAGCTCGCCACGAAGACGCGCAGTCCCTCCCCGTCGCGCTCTCCCTCCGGCCCGTAGCCGATCGTCGTGGTGCGTCCCGCGGCGAGGAGACCGCGGGCGTCGTCGCCCACGACGTGGGTGAGCCGTTCGGAACCGAGGTCTCCGGTCACCCCGTCGCCGCGGACGATGAGGTGCCGGCCGAGCATGCGGGGTTCGGGATGCTCGATGACGGTGACGACGCCGATCGGAACGGACGTCGCGAGGTCCCGCTGGATCGTGTCGAGTTCGGGGAAGGTCTCGCGGGACACCGGTTCGACGAAGACGTCGAGGATGCCGCCGCAGGTCAGGCCGACCGCGAAGGCGTCGTCGTCGCTGATGCCGTAGCGCACGAGGGCGGCCCGTCCGGTGCGGATCACGTCCCGCGCGAGTTCGTAGACGGCGCCCTCGACGCACCCGCCGGACACGGAGCCGACGACGGCACCCTCGCTCGTGACGAGCATCGATGCCCCCGCGGGCCGGGGTGCGGAGTGGAACGTGCGCACGACCGTGGCGAGCGCAGCCGTTTGCCCGTTTTCCCAGTCGGGAAGCAGGTCTCCGATGACGTCACGCACGGCTGTCGCTCACTGTCGCCGGCTCTGGCGTGAATCCCCGGCGCGCCGGCCGCCACTGTGCTTGCCGAGGCGGTAGCCCACGAATCCGGTAACGACGAGCAGGCCGGCGAGCACGGCCGGGTTGCTGAGACGGTCCATGATCAGGCTTTTGGCGAGGGTCAGGGCGTCGAGGCTCGATTCTGCCGCCGCCGCGGGCTTCCGCGAGACCGGGGGAGTGGTCGGGCGAATCGGGGCAGCAACCGGAGCCGACGGGCTCCGCGGTGCCTGCGTGGCGGTATCCGCCGCCCGGACGACGTCGATCGGTGCCGTCGGGGCCGGCTCGGCACCGGCGGGTGCGATCTCGGCCGGTTCGCTATCGGCCGGTGCGGTGTCCGCCGGTGCGCCGGCTTCACTCAGCATCGCCTGCAGGTTCTCCGCGAAGAGTGCCATCATCTGGTCGGTGACACTGCCGATGATGCTCTTGCCCATCACGGCGACCTTCCCGGAGAGGTCGACGTCGGCGTTCACGGTGCCGTGGGTCGTGCCATCCGCCTCGGTGAGGACGAGCGTCGCGGTTCCCTGCGCGGTGCCCTGGCCGCGCGCCTCCTGGGCGCGCCCCTCGAAGACCGCCCGGTGGGCGTCTGCATCCCGCTCGATGACGTTCATCATTCCTTTGTACTGCATGGCCACCGGTCCGAGCTTCACCTTCATGCCGACCTGGTACGCGTCGTCGGAGAGCCGGTTCAGGATCTGCGCTCCCGGGACGCAACCGGCGACACGTTCGAAGTCCATCAGGGTCGCCCAGACCTCATCGATCGGCGCGGTGACGGAAAAGGTGCTGTCAAGCTGCATGGTCGTGTCCTCTGGTCGTCGGGTGGGGTCGAGTGCGGTGGTCTGTGTCGGATGCGGTGTCGGATGCGGTACCGGGCTGGCTGCGGGGGTCGAGTCGTTCCGCGCGGATCAGGTCGGCGAGTTCGCCGAGCGCCGCATAACTGTGGCCGCTCACGATGGCGTCGACGTAGGGCAGGGCGGCGTTCATCCCGCCGACGAGCGGCTGGAATCCGGGTGCGACCGTACGCGGGTTGACCCAGACGATCCGGTGCGCGAGCCGGCGCAGCCGGGCCATCTGTGCAGCGACGACGGCCGGGTCGTCGAGCGCCCAGCCGTCGGACAGCACCACGATCACGGCGCCCCTGGCCAGTCCGCGCCGACCGTGCTCGTCGATGAACCGGCGGATGCTCTCGCCGAGGCGGGTGCCGCCAGCCCAGTCCGAGGTGCTCGCCGCAGCGCTCGCGAGCGCTGCGTCCGCATCCCTGATGGCGAGCTGGCGGGTCAGCCGGGTCAGCCCGGTCGAGAAGACGAAGGCCTCCGCGTTCGCGCCGGCGACGGCGCCCTGGAGCAGGGTCAGGAACACCCGCGTGTACGGTTCCATGGACGCCGACACGTCGCAGAGCAGGATGAGCCTGCGCGGTTCTTCCCTGCGGCGGGAGGAGACCAGCAGGATCGGCTCCTCGCCGGTGCGGTGTGCGGCGCGGACGGTGCGCCTGAGGTCGAGCCGGGCACCCTCCGCGCGGGTCGGGCGCACCCGCCTGCTGCGCCGAAGCGGGGTCGAGAGCGCGATCCGGCGCACGAGGTGCCGCACTCGCTCGGTCTCCTCGTCGCTCAGGAGAGCGAAAGAGGTGTCGTGCAGCCGGCGTTCGAACGAGGCGAGCATCAGGATGGTCTCGCGTTCGACGGCTCCTGGATCCGCGTTCCCTCCGGCGGGCGCCGGCGTGGGCTCCCCGGTCTCGGATCCGTCGCGCGGCTCCTGCTTCCTCGCAGCGAGGTCATCTCGCGGCGCAGGGCGGGTCCTGGCCTCCGAGCCGATGGCCGGCGGCGCGTTCGGGTCGCCGCGCTGGTCCGCCGGGTCGAGCCGGCCGTCGAAGACGGCGGAGAAGACGGCGTCGAACGCCGGCACCTGGTCCCTGGACGAGAGGAGCACGATGCGGCACGTCCAATAGAGAACGGAGCGCTGGGTCGGCGGCGCCACCTGGATCGCGCTCGCGAGTCGCGCGGCCCCGTCGACCGAAACCGGCAGGCCCGCGCGGCGCAGTGCGGTGACGAACCCGGCCGCGAATGCGGCCGGTTCGACCCGAGGGGCCGCAACCGGCGGTGTGTGGCCGTTCATCTCCGCCACGTCACTTCCCGGCCAGCCAGTCGGCCCCGCGCGCGAGCGCGAGATCGAGGTCGTCCCTGTTCTTGAGCAGGGACCCCCAGGTCCGGGCGACGTACTGCGGATCCAGGCGGTCTGCGCCGAGCACGGCGAGCGCGGCCACCCAGTCGATGGCCTCGGCGATTCCGGGTGGTTTGGTGAGGTCAAGGGACCGCAGCCGGGTGACGGCCGTCGCGGCGTCGAGGGTGAGTCGTTCGGTACTGCCGGGCACCCGGCGGCGCACGATCTCGGCGATCCGTTCCGGGCCGGGGTAGTCGATCCAGTGATACAGGCACCGCCGGGTGAGCGCATCGTGCAGGTCGCGGGTGCGGTTCGAGGTGAGGATCACGATCGGTGGCAACGCGGCCCTGATCGTGCCGAGTTCGGGGATCGTGACGGCGGCCTCGGCGAGGAGCTCGAGGGTGAAGGCTTCGAACTCGGCGTCCGCACGGTCGATCTCGTCGAGCAGCAGCACGGCCGGCCGGGGACCGCGGTGTTCGATGGCCTGAAGGAGGGGGCGCCGCAGCAGGTAGTCCGGCCCGAACAGCGCATTCTCGTCGATCGCCGACCCGCTGGCCTCCGCGAGTCGGATCGCGAGGAGCTGGCGAGGGTAGTTCCACTCGTAGAGGGCCTCTCCCGCATCGATGCCCTCGTAACACTGGAGGCGGAACAGGGGAGTGTCGAGGGCCCTCGCGAGGGCCTTGGCGGCCTCGGTCTTGCCGACGCCCGGTTCACCCTCGAGCAGGATCGGCTGCGGCAGCCGGACCGCGAGGAAGAGCGCCGTCGCGAGGCCCTCGTCAGCGAGGTAGTCCTCGTCGGCGAGTGTCGCCTGGAACGCCGTCACGTCAGGGACCAGAGCGCGCATTCCTGCCGTGGCCCCGCCCCTGGCCGGGCTCGACGGGGCTCGCTCAACGCTCGGTGGCATGCTCAGGACTCCACGGTCGAGCCGAGGGTGTGGGTATGGGGGTAGGCGAGGGAGAAGCGTTCGGGTTCGGCGACGAAGGCGGCGCGACAGCCGGGGGAGCAGAAGTAGCTCGTTTTTCCCGCGAACTCGTAGTGGAGGCTCGAGGGCACCGCGGCGACGGTCATCCCGCAGACCGGGTCGATGGCGCTCGGCGGCTCCGGGTTCGCGCGACCGTCTTCCGAGCTCTGCGCCCCGGGCACGGGCTCGCCGGCGGCGAGGCCGGCGCCCCGCAGCCTGGCCCGTTCGGCGACGAGCTGCGCGAAGACCGAGACTGCGATCTCTCCGGGGGTCCTCCCGCCGAGGTCGAGTCCCGCCGGGTTGAACACCCGGGCGCGCTGCTCGGCGTCGACGTTGAGGGAGGAGAGCACCGCAGCCCCGCGGGTGGGGCTCGCGACGAGCGCGACGTACGGCACGCCCGCGCGGAGGGCCGCTTCGAGTGCGGGTTCCTCCTCCCGGCCGTGGGAGGCGACGATGAGTGCGGCGTCGTCCGCGCGCGGCCCGGCCGGGGTGGCCATCGTCTCGGTGAGCTCCACGTCGAAGCCGAGATCGTCGCCGATGGCGGCGAGGGCCCGCGCGACCGGTGTCGCACCCACCACCACGACCCGCGGCGACGGATGCCACGGCTCGAGGAAGATCTCGACGGCGCCTCCGCTGAGGCAGGGGTTCCGCACCTCGACAGCGCCTTCCTCTGTCACGCCCGACGGTTCGCCCGGGACGACCCGGAGCAGGAGGGGCTCGCGCGCTGCGAGTTGCCTGAGCCCGTAGTAGCGCACGGATGCCTCGACGCAGGCACCGCCGACGAATCCGTCGATCCGGCCGGCGGCATCCACCAGGGCAGTGTCGCCGGCGTGGGCGCTCGTCGGGCGCTGGGCGCGCACGACGGTGGCTCGGACGAAAGACTCGCGGCGTTCGGTGAGCTCGTGCGCCCTGCGGGCGAGGGCATCCGGAATCGGTGGCATCGGGACAGCACTCAGATCGGCGGGCGGGGACGACCCTGGATGGCCGCCCACACCCGGGCCGGCGTGCAGGGCATGTCCATGTGAGTGATCCCGAAGGGGGAGAGCGCGTCGACGACCGCATTGACGATCGCGGGGGGAGAGCCGACGGTCGCGGACTCTCCGATGCCTTTCGCTCCGATCGGGTGGTGCGGCGAGGGCGTCACGGTGTACCCGGTCTCCCAGTCCGGCACTTCCATCGCCGTGGGGATCAGGTAGTCCATGAACGAGCCGCCCAGGTTGTTGCCCGATTCGTCGAACTCGATGATCTGCATCAGCGCCATGCCGACCCCGTCGGTGAGGCCGCCGTGGACCTGGCCCTCGATGATCATCGGGTTGATCCGCGTGCCGCAATCGTCGACGGCCACGAACCGGCGCACCGCGACGTGCCCGGTGCCGGGGTCCACGTCGACGACGCAGATGTAGGCGCCGAACGGGAAGGTCAGGTTCGGCGGGTCGTAGGTCACCTCGGCGTCGAGGTTGCCGTCGATCCCCTCCGGCAGGGCGACGGTGCCGTATGCGCCCATCGCGATCTCGGCGATGGTCTTGCCGACGCTCGGGTCACCTTTCACGAACCACCGCCCCTTCTCCCACTCGAGGTCTTCCGGGCGGGTCTCCAGCATGGCGGCGGCGATGAACCGGGCCTTCTCGCGCACCTTGCGGGCGACGAGGGCGACGGCGGCGCCGCTGACCGGGGTCGACCGGCTGCCGTAGGTACCCAGCCCGAACGGGGTCTGGTCGGTGTCGCCGTGCACGACGTCGATGTCCTCGGGCGGGATGCCGATCTCCTCGGCCACGATCTGGGCGAACGTCGTCTCGTGGCCCTGGCCCTGGCTCTGCACCGAGATGCGCACCACGGCCTTGCCGGTCGGGTGCACGCGCAGTTCGGCGCCGTCGTTCATGCCGAGGCCGACGATGTCCATGTGCTTGCGCGGGCCGGCCCCGACCGTTTCGGTGAAGAACGAGATGCCGATGCCCATCAGTTCGCCGCGCTCGCGTTTGGCCTGCTGTTCGCGGCGCAGGTCGTCATAGCCGGCCATCTTCATCGAGAGTCGCAGCGCACGCTCGTAGTCGCCGGAGTCGTACTCCCAGCCGGTCTTGTTCGGGTAGGGGAACTGTTCGGGCTTGATCAGGTTCTTCAGCCGCAACTCGGCCGGGTCTACCTCGAGCTTCGCGGCGAGGATGTCGACCAGTCGCTCGATGAGGTACACGGCCTCGGTGACCCGGAAGGAGCACGCGTACGCGACCCCGCCAGGGGCCTTGTTCGTGTACACGCCGGTCACCGAGCAGTGCGCGGCCTGGAGGTCGTAACTGCCGGTGAAGATGTGGAAGAAGCCGGCGGGGTATTTCGTGGGCTGCGCGGTGGCGTTGAAGGCGCCGTGATCGGCGAGGACGTTGGTGCGCACGGCGAGGATCTTGCCGTCTTTCGTCGCGGCGATCTCGCCCTGCATGATGTAGTCCCTGGCGAAGGACGTCGACATCAGGTTCTCCGAGCGGTCTTCCATCCACTTCACGGGCTTGCCGGTCACGATCGAGCCGACGACGGCGAGGATGTAGCCCGGGTAGATGCCCACCTTGTTGCCGAAGCCGCCGCCGATGTCCGGTGAGACGATCCGGATCTTGTGCTCGGGGATGCCCGCCACCATCGCGAAGAGCGTGCGGTGCGCGTGCGGCGCCTGGCTCGTCTCGTAGAGCGTGAGCTTGCCGGTCACCGCATCGAAGTCGGCGACGGCGCCGCAGGTCTCCATCGGAGCCGGGTGCGAACGCGGGTAGACGATCTCCTGGCTGACGACGACGTCGGCGCTGGCGAAAACGGCATCCGTCTCGGCCTTGTTGCCCGCCTCCCAGTCGAAGATGTGGTTGTCGGTGCGCCCCTCCATCTCGTCGCGCACGACCGGCGCGTCGGCGTCGAGCGCTTTCCTCGCGTCGACGAGCGGCGGGAGCACGTCGTAGTCGACCTCGATGAGTTCGAGGGCGTCGCGGGCGGCGTAGCGGTCCTCCGCGACGACGAACGCGACCTCCTGGCCCTGGAAACGCACCTTGTCGGTCACGAGCACCGCCTGCACGTCCGCGGACAGGGTCGGCGCCCACGCGAGGCCGAGGCCGAGCAGGTCTGCGCCCGTGATGACGGCGACGACGCCCGGGTGGGCGAGTGCGGCGCTCGTGTCGATCGACACGAGCCGGGCGTGCGCGACCGGGGACCGGAGGATTGCGCCGTGCAGCATGCCGGGCAGGACGATGTCGTCGACGTAGTGGCCGCGGCCGCGCACGAAGCGGGGGTCTTCCTTGCGTTGCAGCCGACCGTAGCCGATCGGGCGGTCTCCGTCGTCCGCCGCCGGGTTCGGCGCGTGTTCCTGCAGGATGGTCATGCGGTCACCTCTTCCGGTTCCGTCTGGGCTGCGGGGATCGCGTGGGCTGCCTCCGCGGCGGCGCCGCCCGGGTCGGTGGTCGTGCCCGCGGAGTCGTCGAGCGCGGAGGGGTCGCCATCGGCGGCATCCGCTTCGGTCATGCCCGCCGGGTGGTCTGCCGCCCAGCGCACGGAGCGGACGATCGTCGCGTAGCCGGTGCAGCGGCAGATCTGGCCGGAGATCGCCCGGCGGATCTCGGCGTCGTCGGGATGGGGGTTCACGTCGAGGAGAGCGCGGGCGGTGAGCATCATGCCCGGGGTACAGAACCCGCACTGCAGGCCGTGTTCCTCCATGAAGCCCTGCTGCACGGGGTCGAGCGTGCCGCCGGTGGCGAGGCCCTCGACGGTCGTGATCGCATGGCCGTCGGCCATCGCCGCGAGCACGGTGCACGACTTCACCGGCTGGCCGTCCAGGAGCACCACGCAGGTGCCGCAGTTGGAGGTGTCGCAGCCCCAGTGGGTTCCGGTGAGCCGGAGCACGTCACGAATGTAGTGCACGAGCAGGACGCGTGGTTCGACCTCGTTCGTGACGTCGGTTCCGTTCACCGTCATCGTGATCTGCATGGACTCAGCCTTCCTGCGGTGTGGTGGGATGCCCGGTTGTGCCGGCGTACTGCGCGGCACGTTCTGTCGCGCGGCGCAGGACGCGCCGGGTGAGTTCGTCGGCGAGGTGCCGCTTGTAGTCGATCGGTCCGCGCTGGTCGGCGACCGGGTCCGCCGCGAGCGCCGCGAGGCGGCCGGCCTCGATGAACAGCGGCTCGCCGGGGCGCTCACCGCGGAGCAGCTCGGTGACAGCGCCGACCGTGCCGTCGAGCCCCACGGCGGTCAGGCCGACGGATGCCTCCACGATCGTGCCGTCGTCTGCGAACGAGAGCGCGGCTCCGGCCGCGGCGACGGCCCAGTCGCCGACCCGGCGCTCGACCTTCTCGTATGCGCTTCCCGAGCGCGGACGGATCGGGATCCGTACCTCGCAGAGCACCTCGTCCGCGGCGACCGCGGTCTCGTAGGCTCCGCGATGGAACTCGGTCATAGTCAGCATCCGCTCGCCGGAAGGACCGCGAACGATCGCCTCGGCGCCGAGCACATCGCAGACCGTCGCGAGGTCTTCCGCCGGATCTGCCTGGCAGAGCGAGCCTCCGATCGTGCCGCGATTGCGGACGACCGGGTCTGCGATCACCCGTTCGGCGTCGGCGACGATCGGGAAGAGCGCGGCGATCTCGGCGGACTCGAGGAGGGTGGTGTGCCGGGTGAGGGCGCCGATCCGCAACCGGTCACCGTCCCGCAGCACGAAGTCGAGCTCGAACAGGTCGTTGATGTCGATGAGCCATTCCGGTCTGGCGAGCCGGAGCTTCATCATCGGCAACAGGCTGTGGCCGCCCGCAATGATCCGGGCCTCCGGCCCGTGCCGGGCCAACAGGGCGATGGCGTCGTCGACCGTGTCGGCGCGGGCATATTCGAACGGTGCAGGAATTTGCACGGACCCTCCCCATTGAGACATGCCCGGCAGAAATGGGGGGCACTGGATGCACATATAGTGGCCCCGGGTCCCCATGAAGTCAATGAGCCGCCCATCGGGCATTTCCCTGGGTTCATGGCAAAGACCTAGACAACGCACAGGCTTCGGATTAATCTGCCAGCGTCGGCACTCGTGTGTGCCGGCCTCCACGGGAGACGCTGTGCATCACGCGTTCTCTCCGCGGTGCTTGACAACACGTATCCGTCATCTGCTCTCGGCGCAGCTGCCGGCGCTTGTCCACCGGCGCCTCTGTCTCCTCGGTCGTGGCGAGAGCCGATCGTGAAGAGAACAGAGATCATGACCAGGACAGGGCAAGGAACAGGACTGCACGGAACACGACAGCCCGGAACAGGATCGCACGGAACGGGACTGCACTCCACAGGACTGCACTCCACAGGACTGGGCTCGACAGGACTGCGCAGGGGGCTCGTCGCGGGTGTCGCGTGCGCCTCCCTCGCGGTGGCGCTCTTCGGCGCGACCCCGGCCACGGCCGGACAGAAATCCGGACACGACGACGGCGCCAGGGACGGGAGTGGAACGGGCACACCGGTGACCCTCGCGGAGGGCCTGCTCGGCCCGCTCAGCCTCGAGGTCGGCCGGCACAACACCGTCTACGTCACGCAGAATTTCAAGGGTGAACTCACCAAAGTCGCCAGGGACGGGACAACATCGACCCTTGCGAGCGCTCCGGGAGAGGAGATCTCCGCGGTCACCGCGCGCAAGGGCACTGTGTACTACGCCAGGGTCGCCCAGGACCACAGTGCGGCCACCCTCAGGTCCATCGCGCCGGACGGCACCGACGCCGAGCTCGCCGACATCGCTGCCTACGAGAAATCGGCGAACCCGGACCAGAACAACAGCTACGGGTTCGTCGACCTCGACCCCACGTGTGCGGCCCAGTTCGATCCCACCCAGCCGCCGTTAGTCCCCGCGACATACACGGGGGTCGTCGACACGCACCCCTACGCGTCGCTCGCCCTCTGGAACGGGGTGTACGTGGCGGATGCGGGCGGCAACGCGATCCTGCACGTCGACTGGGACGGAACGGTGTCCACGACCGCGGTGCTGCCGCCGAGCGAACCGGTCACGATCGACGCGGCGATGATCGCCGACATCGGTTTCCCGGCCTGTGCCGCCGGTCACGAGTACCGCTTCGAACCGGTTCCGACGGACGTCGAGCTCGGCCCGGACGGGTGGCTCTACGTGACGTCGCTCCCCGGCGGGCCCGAGGATGCCAGCCTCGGCGCGCGCGGCTCGGTGTACCGGGTCGATCCGGACTCCGGTGAGGTCGAACTTGTCGCGACCGGGTTCGTCGGCGCGACGGGGCTCGCGGTCTCGCAGGACGACGGCACGATCTACGTCGCAGAGCTCTTCGGCGGTCCGGCCGGAACTGGCCAGGTGTCGGTGCTCGAGCCAGGCTCTGACACGCCGAGTGCGCTCGTGGCGGTGTCACAGCCGGCCGCGATCGAGCTGCGACACGGTGCGCTCTACCTCACGACGGATGCGATCACTCCGGATGCGAACGGGGCGCCGACTCCGGTGGGCAAGCTCGTGCGCATTCCGCTGACGGGAGGCCACGCCGCGAGCGACGCCCTCGACGACACGACCGACTGACCCCCGCCGCCGACCCGGCCTGTCCATCCGGGCGGGCCGGGTCGGCCGGGAATCAGCCAGTTGCAGGGATCAGCCAGTGAGGGATCAGCCAGTGACCGAGGGGCCGAGCAGTAGACCTGCAGACACTACGGATCGGGGGTGAATCGGTACCCCATTCCGGCCTCCGTGAGCAGGTAACGCGGGTGCGCCGGGTCGGGTTCGAGCTTCTTGCGCAGCTGGGCGAGGTAGAGGCGCAGGTAGCCGGAGTCCGTCGTGTGGTGCGGGCCCCAGATGTCCGTGAGCAGTGACTGCCGGGACACGAGCTTCCCCGGGTTGCGCAGCAGGAACTCGAGGATGCGCCACTCGGTCGGGGTGAGCCGGATCGTCTCCGGCTTTCCGGGATCTGAGCCGGACCCCGTGCCCGTGCGCACGACGCTCCGTGCCGAGAGGTCGACGGCGATCGCGCCGAGCATGATCACCGGTTCGGCTGCGGAGTCGACCGGGCCGAGCCTCCGGGTGAGTGCGCGGATCCTGGCGAGGAGTTCGTCGATGGAGAACGGCTTCGTGACGTAGTCGTCCGCTCCCGCGTCGAGCGCATCGACCTTGTCGGCGGCGCCGCTGCGCCCGGAGACGACGAGGATCGGCACCTGGGTCCAGCCGCGCAGGCCCGCGATGACCTCGATCCCGTCGAGGTGCGGCATCCCGAGGTCGAGCATCACAAGGTCAGGATGCTCGTGCGCGGCGGCGGCGAGGGCCTCGGCGCCATCCCTGGCGGTGACGACGTCGTAGCCGCGCGCGCCGAGGGTGACCCGCAGTGCGCGCAGGATCTGCGGGTCGTCGTCCGCGATCAGGATCTTCACTCAGGCCTCCTCGTCAGTGCCCGCGGCGGCGGCCGTCTCGGCCGACTGGCCGGCCGGCGCTGCGGGGTCGAATGCCGGCAGGGCGATGACCATCGTCAGCCCGCCGCCCGGGGTGTCTTCGGCCTCGAGCCGCCCGCCCATGCCTTCGGTGAAGCCCTTTGCGAGCGCGAGGCCGAGGCCGAGGCCGGTCAGGTTGTCCGTGTCGCCGAGGCGCTGGAAGGGGAGGAAGACCTCGTCGCGCCGGTCTGCGGGAATGCCGGGGCCGCGATCCATGATCCGCAGTTCGACGACGCCGCCGAATTCGCTCGCCGAGACGAGCACGCGCCCGCCCGTCGGCGAGAAGCGGATGCCGTTGGCCAGCACATTCACGACGACCCGCTGCAGGAGCCCGGCATCAGCGAGCATCGGCGGCAGCCCGGGCGGGAATTCGAGTTCAACCGTGTCCGGCCCGACGCCGAGCTCGTCGAGGGCGGGGAGCACGACGTCCGCGGCGTCGACGGGACCCAGGGAGACCGCGAGAGCGCCCGCTTGCACCCGGCTCACGTCGAGGAGGTTCGTGATGAGGCCGGCGAGCGACTCGAGGCTCTCCTCGGCCGTCTCGAAGAGCTCCTCCCTGTCGGCGGGCGACAGCGTGAGCTCCGCCGAACGCAACCCGCTGATGGCGGCTGTCGCTGCGGAGAGCGGCCGTCGCAGGTCGTGGCCGACGGCGGCGAGAAGGGCGCTGCGCATCCGGTCGGCCTCTGCGAGCGGTCCGATTGCACTCGCGGTCTCCGCGAGGTCGCTGTGTTCGAGCGCGGCGTCGAGCTGGGTCGCGATCACGCCGAGCAGTCGTCGTTCGGATGCGGCGAGGTCGCGTCCGGAGAGCTCGAGGGTGCCCCGCGTTCCGACGGGGACCGTTGCGAGGGCGGTGTCCGGGCCGACCTCCGCGGGCGAGCCGTCCGAGTACAACAGCTTCCCGTCCGCGAACAAGCGCACCCCGGTGAGGTTGAAGGCCTCGCGGGTCCTGGCGACGAGCGCCGGGACGGCGTCCTCGCCGCGGAGCACGCTGCCGGCAACGGTAGCAAGGAGTTCTGACTCGCCGGCGGCGCGCTGGGCGCTGCGGCTCCGCCTGGCGGCGAGGTCGACGACGTAGCTGACGACGCCCGCGTTGGCCAGGTACAGGACGAGCGCGAGGGCGTGCGCGGGTTCGGCGATTGTGACGGTGTAGAGCGGGTTCACGAAGAAGTAGTCGAGGGTGAGCCCGGAGAGCAACGCGGCGAACAGGGCCGGCCAGAGTCCGCCGACGAGGGCGACGACGATGACGAGGAGCTGGTAGCTGAGCACCTCGCTCGTGATCGATTCCTCGCTGTGGGTCGCCACGAGGAGCGCCGTGAGCAGCGGCCCGCCGACGACGGCGAGGCCGAGGCCGGCCAGCCGCCTGCGGAGGCTGAGCGCACCGCCGATCCGCGGGAGGCGCTTCCGCTCGCCCGCGGCGGAGTGCGTGACGACGTGCACGTCGATGTCCCCGGACTCCCTGACGACCGTCGTGCCGATTCCCGGCCCGCTGAATGCGGCCTTGAGCCGGGTTCGCCTGCTCACCCCGATCACGAGCTGGGTCGCGTTCGAGGCCCTGGCGAATTCGACGAGGGCGGTCGGGACGTCGTCGCCGACGAGCTGGTGGTAGCTGCCGCCGAGCTTCTCGACGAGGGCTCGCTGGGCGGCGAGCGCGCCGGGGTGGGCCGAACGGAGCCCGTCCTGGCTGATCACGTGCACGGCGAGGAGTTCGCCGCCGGCCGCGCGGCCGGCGATCCGTGCCCCGCGGCGCAGCAGCGTCTCACCCTCTGGCCCGCCGGTGAGCGCGACCACGACACGTTCGCGGGCTTCCCACTTGCTGTCGATGCCGTGTTCGGCCCGGTAGTTCTTGAGCGCTGTATCCACCTCGTCGGCGAGCCAGAGCAACGCGAGCTCGCGCAGGGCGGTGAGGTTGCCGAGCCGGAAGTAGTTCGACAGGGCGGCGTCGATCCGGGCGGCGGGATAGACGTGGCCTTCGGCGAGCCTGTCGCGCAGGGACTGCGGGGCGAGGTCGATAACCTCGACCTGATCCGCGGCCCGCAGCACGCTGTCCGGCAGGGTTTCGCGCTGGGGGACGCCCGTGATCTTTTGAACGACGTCGTTGAGCGACTCGATGTGCTGGATGTTGACCGTCGAGATGACGTCGATGCCCGCGTCGAGGAGGGACTGGACGTCCTGCCACCGTTTGTCGTGGGCGAGGCCGGGGGCGTTGGTGTGGGCGAGCTCGTCGACGAGTGCGATTGCGGGCGCGCGATCGAGGACAGCGTCGAGGTCGAGGTCGGTGAGTTCGATCCCGCGGTGCCGCCGGACGAGGCGCGGCACGACCTCGAGCCCCTCGAGCATCGCGGCCGTCGCAGCGCGGTCGGGGGGTTGCCC